>NZ_LZMJ01000045.1:0-26084 GCF_001665495.1 Rhodococcus sp. 852002-51564_SCH6189132-a | reverse complement strand
CCCCCCCCGCCCCCCCCCCCCCCCCCCCAAAAAAATAAACCCCCCCCGGGGGGGGGGGGGGGGGGGCCCCGCCCCCATCGCGTCCCGCCCCGCCCGAAATCTCGGTGGTTCCCCGCCCTACCGCAGGGTGGCGGTCAGGTGCGGGTACTGCTTCTTCGGATGCCGCAGTGCCAGATCCCATCCGTCGGCGACGTGCTGCGCGTACAGGCTCAGCGACGACGGCAGCAGGACCGGCTTCCCGAATCGCACCGCGTAGGTCACCTTGCCGGGGATCCGTCCCTCGACGGCCGAGAGGGTGGCCGCCGCGCTCCACATGCCGTGGGCGATGGTCTTCGGGAATCCGAAGGCCTTGGCGCCCAGGGTCGACACGTGGATCGGGTTGCGGTCACCGGAGACCGCCGCATAGCGGTCGATGACCTTCTGGTCGACCCGCAGTGTGGAGGTGGGGACCGGGGGGATCTCCTCCTCCTTCGGCTCCGGCTTGGGCTGACCCGACAGCGACGTGCGCTGCTGGTGCAGGAAGGTCGACGTCTGCCGCCACACCAACTCGCGTCCGACGTTGACCTCGCTGACGAGATCGACGAGCAGGCCCTTACGGTGTTCGCGCATGTTCTCCGCGTGCACCGCGATGTCGAGCGGCTCGGTGACCGAGATCGGCCGGAACTGCTCGATCACGTTCTCGGCGTGCACCGAACCGACGGCGGCGAACGGAAAGCCCTTCGACACCATCAGTTTCATCACGAGCGGGAACGTGAGGATGAACGGATAGGTCAGCGGCAGGCTGTCGCCGAACCGCAACCCGCACACCTTGGTGTACTCGGCGAGATCGTCGGGATCGACCTTCAGCGACCGCAGGACCAGGACGTCGTCGGGCAGGCTGTCGCCCGACGCACCCACGACGGGCAGTGCCCCGAGCACGGCCCGGCTGTAGATGTCGAAGGTCGACGGCAGCGAGGACAGTTCGATCCGTGCCATCTAGGCCCCCAGCATGGACTGGCCGCACACGCGCACGACCTGCCCGGTCACGGCGCTCGACGCGGGGTTCGCGAACCACGCGACGGTCTCGGCGACGTCGACGGTCTCACCGCCCTGCTGCAGCGAGCTCATCAGACGACCGGCCTCGCGGGTGGCGACCGGGATCGCGGCCGTCATGGCGGTCTCGATGAAGCCCGGAGCGACGGCGTTGACGGTGATCTTCTTGTCGGCGAGCGCCTCGCTGGTCGCCTGGACGAGGCCGATGACACCGGCCTTCGAGGCGCCGTAATTGGTCTGGCCGCGGTTACCGGCGATACCGGCGATCGACGACACGTCGATGACCCGGCCACCCTCCTTCAGCGCGCCCTTCTCGACGAGCACGTCGGTGATCTTCCGCGGGGCGATCAGATTCACGCCCATCACGGAATTCCAGCGAGCGGCGTCCATGTTGACGAGCAGCTTGTCGCGGGTGATGCCGGCGTTGTGGACGATGATGTCGGCGCCGCCGTGACGCTCGAGCAGGTGAGCGGCGAGCTTCTCGCCGGCGTCGGGGGCGGTGACGTCGAGCGCGAAGGCGGTGCCGCCGACCTTGTTGGCGGTCTGCGTCAGCGCGTCGCCTGCAGCGGGGACGTCGGCGGCGACGACGGTCGCGCCGTCGCGGGCGAGGACCTCGGCGATCGTCGCGCCGATGCCGCGGGCCGCGCCGGTGACGACCGCGACCTTGCCGGCAAGCGGGCGCTCCCAGGACTCGGGGGCGGTGGCGTCGCCCTCACCGATACGGATCACCTGGGCGTCGACGAAGGCCGACTTCGCCGAGAGCAGGAAGCGCAGCGTCGACTCCACGCCGGACAGGCCGGTCGCGGCCTTCGGGGAGACGTAGACGAGTTGCACGGTGGCACCGCGACGCAGTTCCTTGCCGACGCTGCGCGTGAAGCCCTCGAGGGCGCGCTGGGCGATGCGCTCGTCGACCGACCCGGCCTCCTCGGGCGTGGTGCCGAGGACGACGACGCGGCCGCTCGGGGCGAGATTGCGCAAGGTGGGCTGGAAGAACGTGAAGAGCTGTTCGAGCCCCGCGGGGTCGGTGATGCCGGTAGCGTCGAAGACGAGTGCGCCGAACTTCGTGTCGGACGGCTCGGCGAACGTGTAGTCGCTCAGGAGGTTGCGGATCGGTTCGACCAGGCGGCCGTTGCCGCCGAGCAGGACGGGGCCGGGGAGCGGGGGCTCGCCGGGCTGGTAGCGCCGGAGCTTCTCGGGCTGTGGCAGACCGAACTGCTTGGCGAGGAACGCTCCGGGTGCGGACGAGATGAGCTGGGCGTAGAGCTTGGGTGCGCCCTTGGCTTCGGCCACGATTCCACCTTCTTCGATTCGGTCGTCGGTGCAGTGTTCGACAGCAAGCGTGTTCGACAACAAACTTACCCGTGAGTAAGAATAGTAGCCAGAATTCGAATCCGTCCGAAACCGGGAGACACCAGTGACCACCAAAGCCCGTTCCACGCAGCAGCGCCGTGTCGCCGTTCTCGGAGGCAACCGGATCCCGTTCGCCCGGTCCGACCGCAAGTACGCCCGCGCGTCCAACCAGGACATGTTCACGGCCACCCTCGACGGTCTCGTCGGCCGCTTCAACCTGCAGGGTGAGCGCCTCGGTGCCGTCGTCGGCGGTGCGGTCCTCAAGCACGCCCGCGACTTCAACCTCGTCCGCGAGAGCGTGCTCGGCAGCGCGCTGAGCCCCTACACCCCGGCCTGGGATCTCCAGCAGGCCTGCGGCACCGGCCTGCAGTCGATCATCGCGGTCGGCGACGCCATCGCCGCCGGACGGATCGAGGCGGGTATCGGCGGCGGCGTCGACACCACCTCCGACGCCCCGATCGCCGTGAACAACCAGCTCCGCGAGTTCCTGCTCTCCCTGAACCGGGCCCGCACCACGGCCGACCGGGTCAAGTTGCTCGGCAACGTCCGCCCGTCCATGCTCGGCATCGAGATCCCGCGCAACGGCGAGCCGCGCACCGGCCTGTCGATGGGTGAGCACGCCGCGATCACCGCCAAGGAATTCGGTGTCTCCCGCGAGGCGCAGGACGAACTGGCCGTGGCGAGCCACCGCAACATGGCCGCCGCCTACGACCGGGGCTTCTTCGACGACCTCGTCACCCCGTTCCTCGGGCTGACCCGCGACGACAACCTGCGTCCCGACTCGTCGGTCGAGAAGCTGTCGACGCTGAAGCCGGTCTTCGGCACCAAGCTGGGCGACGCCACCATGACCGCCGGTAACTCGACGCCGCTCACCGACGGCGCGTCGGCCGCGTTGCTGGCGAGCGAGGAGTGGGCCGCCGAGCGTAAGCTCCCCGTGCTTGCCTACCTCGTCGGCTCCGAGACCGCCGCGGTCGACTACATCCACGGTGGCGACGGGCTGCTCATGGCGCCCACCTACGCCATCCCGCGCCTGCTGCAGCGCAACGGCCTGACCCTGCAGGATTTCGACTTCTACGAGATCCACGAGGCGTTCGCTTCAGTGGTGCTCGCCACCCTCCAGGCGTTCGAATCGGAGGAGTACTGCAAGGGCAAGCTGGGCCTCGACGCCCCGCTCGGCTCGATCGACCGCAGCAAGCTCAACGTCAACGGCTCGTCGCTCGCGGCCGGCCACCCGTTCGCCGCGACCGGCGGCCGGATCGTGGCCTCGCTGGCCAAGATGCTGCACGAGAAGAAGCAGGAGACCGGCAAGCCCGTCCGCGGCCTGATCTCCATCTGCGCCGCAGGTGGACAGGGTGTGACGGCGATTCTCGAGGCCTGATCGATACCCCTCGGAAGTCGTTGAGAGAGGAAAGTTCCGTTCGGTGTGTAACGCTCCGCGACGGACAGCGATAGACCCATCGACCCCGCGCTGCTGCCTGACCCCCGACCTGGTAGCAACGCGGGGTCTTCGCATTCCGGGCGCAGCCGCTCTGAACCGGGGCACTACCCTTGAAAGCAGGTAGTCGGCGCGCGAATTCGAAGGCGTGCCCAGCTTTGCGAAGGGATCTGGGTGAGCGGCAGCAACGGGACCGACGAGTCCCCTCACGAGCACGACGACGCACGGACCGAGAACATCGGTTCGTCGCCGGAATCCGCTCGTGAGGGTGAAGGCGCGTCGGCTCCTACCGAGCGGTTCGAAGCGGTCGATCCTCACCGGGAGGTGGCCGAGGCGAAGGCGAGCAGTGTCACCGAGTCGCAGGCGAGTGATGTGACCGAGTCGCAGGCGAGTGATGTGACCGAGTCGCAGGCGAGTGATGTGACCGAGTCGCAGGCGAGCGATGTGACCGAGCCGCACACCGAGCACCCGGCTGCCTCGCAGGCTCCCACAGAGGTCCTAGCCGATGGCACGAACCAGGCGCCTCCCACCGGTGCTGACGAACCCCCGACCCAGAAGGGCCATCCCTCGGAGGAGCCCACCGCGGTCATCCCGGTCGTCGCGCCGGGAAACCGGGCACCGGGTGACGGATCGTCCGCCGCCACCGATCGGCTCCTCCGTTTGCAGGGGGAACAGAACCCGGCACAGCCCGGTCCCGAACAGGCGGGGGCTCCCGTCCCACCCACGTCGACGGCAATGCCCTCGGCTGCCCACCCACCGCAGGGCGACCAGCAGACCCAGCAGATGCAGGCGGGTCCGCCGCCGCAGGGACCGCCTCCTGTCACTCCTCCGCCCACCGGCGGACCGCGAGGTTCCGGCGGAGACGGCGACGAACCGGGCAAGCCTGGATCGAATCTGCCCCGGCGCACGATCGCGCTCGTCGTCGGTGGCGTCGTCGCACTGTTCGCCGTGTTCTACGTGGCCGATCTGGCGTTGTCGTCGGGCAAGGTGCCGCGCGGTGTCACCGTCGCAGGTGTCGAGATCGGCGGCATGTCGCTCGACGCGGCGGAGGCAGAGCTCACCGAACAACTGACGCCGCGGCTCGACATGCCCGTCGACGTCACCGCCGGCGACACTCAGGGGCAGATCGTGCCCTCGGAGGCCGGGATCGGGATCGACTGGCCCGCGACCCTCGACCAGGTGGGTTCGCAGCCGCTCAATCCGTTCACGCGACTCGCGTCGTTCTTCGGGAACGACGAAGTCGGCGTGGTCTCCACACGCGACGAGGTCGCCCTGTCCGCAGCCATCGAAAAGGCCGCCGCTGCCGCCGCGCACGAACCGCGCGAGGGCAACATCGTCTTCGAGGACGGCACACCCGTTCCGGTGACGCCGCAGCCCGGCCAGCAGCTCGACGTCGCAGTCGCGGGCGACGTCTTCGCCGAGCGCTGGCCGTACGGTGATGTCTCGCTGCCCGTCGAGAGCGTCGACGTCACCGTCACCCGCGAGGGCCTCGACCGGGCGCTGGCGGAGGTCGCCGTTCCGGCCGTGGCACAGGATCTGGTCGTCCGGGGACTCGACGGGGCCGTCGGTGTGCTGCCGCGCGATGCGGTGGGCGCTGTCCTGTCGTTCGTGCCGGACGGTTCGGGCGGACTCGAACCGCAGTACGACACCGAGGCCGCGATCGGCATCCTGGCGCCGCAGCTCGCCCCGTCGGAGACCGAACCGAAGGATGCGCGGATCGTCCTCGACGGTGGTCGTCCGACGATCGTGCCCAGCGAGACAGGCGAGATGGTCGACTGGCCCGTCACCCTCGAGAGGTTGCCCGACCTGCTGAAGGAAGCGGGCGACCGCAGCACCGACGCGGTGTACAGGAAGGCCGAACCCGAACTCACCACCGAAGGCGCCGAGAAGCTCGGCATCAGGGAGGTGGTCTCGGAGTTCACCACCAGCGGCTTCGAATACGCTTCCGGCGTCAACATCCGGCTGGCCGCGCAGGAGATCAACGGCGCCATCGTGAAGCCGGGGGAGACCTTCTCCTTCAACGACTACACCGGTCCGCGCGGTGCGGCGCAGGGGTACATCGAGTCGGGCATCATCGAGGCCGGACGTCCCGGTAAGGCCGTGGGCGGTGGCATCAGCCAGCTCGCGACCACCCTCTACAACGCGACCTACTTCGCCGGGATGGAGGACGTCGAGCACACCGAGCACAGTTACTACATCTCCCGGTACCCGGCGGCGCGCGAGGCCACGATCTACGACGGCGCCATCGACCTGAAGTTCCGCAACCCGTTCGACACGGGCGTCCTGATCCAGACGATCGGCACGAGCTCGGACATCACGGTGCGCATCTGGGGCACCAAGACCGTCGACGTCCAGTCGGTCACCGGCAACCGCACGAACTTCACCTCGCCCAACACGATCACGTTGCCCGCCGGTTCGGCCTGCATTCCGTCGAGCGGCGCGCAGGGCTTCACCGTCACCGACACCCGGATCGTCACCGACGCACGGACGGGCGCGCAGATCTCGAGCGCGACCCGCACGGTCCGGTACGACCCGGTCCCGATCGTGAAGTGCATCAGCCCCGAACCGGAACCGAGCGACGAGCCCTCGGGCGGCGGCGACGCGACCTCCGGCGACACCGGATCGGAGGACGCCGAGGCCGAGGACGCACCGGCGCCCGCACCCGAATCGCCTGCGGCCGAAGCGCCGGCAGTCGAGGCACCTGCAGTGGGTGGAACCGAAGAGGAGTAGCGGACGTCCTCGAAACTTCGGGGAGGTTGTGTGCGGTTCCGGTGAAGGAACACGCACACAACCTCCCCTTACTTCGTCACTCCGGAAGCGGCACCACGTCGGGGATCTGGCCGTCGGGGATGCGGAGCTGCAGGGGTGCTCCCGAGAAACGACGAGACCGACGTCGTGTGCGAAATCCGTGGGGGAAATCGCGCACAACGTCGGTCTCGTCTATCGCGCTACCGCCGTGAGCGGTTCGATCAGAACGCTGCTTCGTCGAGCTCCATGATGTCGAGGTCGACGTCGGTGATGATCTGACGCGCGACGCTCAGCTCCGGCAGGACGTTCTTGGCGAAGAAGGACGCGGCCGCGACCTTGCCCTCGTAGAACGCCTTGTCCGAGGCATCGACGCCGGCATCGAGCGCGGAGAGAGCGATCTCGGCGTGCTCGAGCAGCAGCCAGCCGATCATCAGGTCGCCGAACGCCTCGAGGAAGCGGACCGAACCGAGGCCGACCTTGTACAGCTCGGTGGGCTGTTCCTGCGCACCCATGAGGTACTGGGTGAGCGTCGCGACCATCGTCTGGGTCTCGCCGAGCGCGGTGGCCAGGAGCGTGCGCTCCTTCTTCAGACGCTGGTCGGCGTCGTCGCGCTCGACGAACTTCTTGATCTCACCGGCGATGTGGGCGAGCGCCACGCCACGGTCGCGGGCGATCTTGCGGAAGAAGAAGTCCTGCGCCTGGATGGCCGTGGTGCCCTCGTACAGCGAGTCGATCTTCGAGTCGCGGATGTACTGCTCGATCGGGTAGTCCTGCAGGAAGCCCGAACCGCCGAGGGTCTGGAGCGAATCCTTCAGGTACTGGTAGGCCCGCTCGGAGCCGCAACCCTTGACGACCGGCAGCAGCAGGTCGTTGATGCGGTGCGCGAGAGCGGCGTCGGCACCCGAGACCTGCTCGGCGACGACGTCGTCCTGGTGCGCCGCGGTGTACAGGTACACGGCGCGCAGGCCCTCGGAGTAGGCCTTCTGCATCGCCAGCGAACGCCGCACGTCCGGGTGGTGCATGATCGACACGCGCGGGGCGGTCTTGTCGGACATCTGGGTCAGGTCGGCGCCCTGGATGCGCTCCTTGGCGTAGTCGAGGGCATTGAGGTAGCCGGTCGACAGGGTCGCGATGGCCTTCGTGCCGACCATCATGCGGGCGTGCTCGATGACGTCGAACATCTGTGCGATGCCGTTGTGGACCTCGCCGACGAGCCAGCCCTTGGCCGGAACGCCGTGGCCACCGAAGGTGACCTCGCAGGTCGCGGAGGCATTGAGGCCCATCTTGTGTTCGACGTTGGTGACGAACACGCCGTTGCGCTCGCCCAACTCGTCCTTCTCGAAGTCGAAGTGGAACTTCGGGACGAAGAACAGCGACAGGCCCTTGGTGCCGGGGCCGGCACCCTCGGGGCGGGCGAGGACGAGGTGGAAGATGTTCTCGAACAGGTCGTCGGAGTCGGCCGAGGTGATGAACCGCTTGACACCTTCGATGTGCCAGGAGCCGTCGTCCTGCTTGATCGCCTTGGTGCGACCGGCGCCGACGTCGGAACCGGCGTCGGGCTCGGTGAGGACCATGGTGGCGCCCCAGCCGCGCTCGACGCAGGTGGCGGCCCACTTCTTCTGCTCATCGGTGCCGTTGTCGTAGAGCACGCCTGCGAAGGCGGGGCCGGCCGCGTACATGAAGGCCGCGGGCTGGGCGCCGAGCATCATCTCGTTGACGGCCCACAGGAGGCTGCGCGGTGAGTCGGTGCCGCCGAGCTCCTCGGGGATGCCCATGGACCAGTAACCGGCGTCCCACCAGGCGCGGAACGACTTCTTGAACGGCTCGGGAAGCGACACCGAATGGGTCTCGGGGTCGAAGACCGGCGGGTTGCGGTCGGCGTCGGCGAAGCCTTCGGCTGCCGGCCCCTCGGTCAGTGTCTTGACCTCGGCGAGGATGCCGCGCGCGGTGTCCTCGTCCAGGTCGCCGAACTTGCCTGCTTCGAGGACCTTCTGAATCTTCAGGAACTCGAAGAGGTTGAACTCGAGGTCGCGGAGGTTGCTCTTGTAATGGCCCATGTCGTCGGTGTCTCCCAGTGTGGTGCGGTCCAGCTGGCTTCAAGTACCGCCCAAGTTATTACTCGTCGGTAACATCTCCATGTTACTCGTCGGGCAACTAACTGCCAAGAGGTGGTTTGCTCGCCAAGACGAGCGCGTCGATCGCGGTTCCCGCATCGGTTTCCCGATATCGCCGTTCGGCAATCCTGATGTCCAATCTGCCGTCGATTTCCTCGACGAGATCGGTTGGTGTGTAGAGGATTTCCTTGTCCTGGGGTCCGCCCACTCCTTCGTCGGGATTTATTGCGTCGTGCCCCAGGAAGATGAGGATTCCTTCAGGTTTCAGTGAATTGATCGCGTGGTCGAGAAGCGCCTTCCGCTGTGGCGGAGGAAAATGCAGGAAGACCGAGAGGATCAGGTCATATTCTCCGTCGAACGAGTCGGCCGTCACATCCGCGCGGACGTAGCGGAGCCGGTCTCGTGAGCGGGACGGCGCCTGCGCAGCGACCTGCCGGGCCTTGTCGAGGGCGACCTCGGAGAAGTCGACGCCTACGACTTCCCATCCGCGCGTCGCCAACCACAGGGAGTGACGACCTTCACCGCAGCCGAGATCGAGGGCGCGACCGTGCGGTAGCGACGTCACGTGTTCGACGATCACCGGATTGGGCGGCGCGCCCCAGATCAGTTCCGACGCCGCGTACTTCTCGTTCCAGGCCTGTGCATCCATGACCGCGACGCTAGCCTCGCGTGGCGATTGGGACCCCCGCTTGCGGTGAGGGTTACGGAAGCGCATCGTCGGGGTAGCGCTGTGACGAAATCGTGACCTGCGATATCGTTGACCGGATGCGATGTGCCGACACGCGGTACGTCGAGGAGGAGGAGTTCGTCTGATGGGTGCACAGATCGCTGTCCCTGCCCCGCTGAGGAACAGCGCGCTGCTCGGTCTGGGTGTGCACCGCCCCGAGCGCATCGTCACCAACGACGAGATCTGCCAGCAGATCGACTCGAGCGACGAATGGATCCAGTCGCGGTCCGGCATCAAGGAGCGTCGCTTCGCGAAGCAGCATCCGGAGGAGTCGGTCGTCGACATGGCGACGAGCTCCGCCGAGCAGGCCCTCGTGGCCGCCGGCCTCACGGGTGCGCAGATCGACACCGTGATCGTCGCGACCTCCACCTACCCCTTCCAGACCCCGCAGGCGGCAGCTCTCGTCGCCGACCGCATCGGCACCGGCGGCGCCGCGGCGCTCGACATCCAGGCCGGCTGCGCGGGCTTCTGCTACGCCCTCGGTGTCGCCTCCGATCTCGTGCGCGCCGGAACGGCCGAGCACGTGCTCGTCGTCGGTGTCGAGCGCATGAGCGACACCACCGAGCCCACCGATCGCTCGGTGCGCTTCATCTTCGGCGACGGGGCCGGTGCCGTGGTCGTCGGCCCGTCCGACGAGGTCGGCGTCGGTCCCACCGTCTGGGGCTCCGACGGTTCGCAGGCCAACGCGATCCGTCAGGAACCCGACTGGGTCGATTTCGCCACCAACCCGGACCAGAAGCGTCCCTGGATCATCATGGAGGGCACCGCGGTCTTCCGCTGGGCCGCCTTCGAGATGAGCAAGTTCGCCCGGCAGATCGCCGACAAGGCCGGCGTGGCCCTCGCGGACCTCGACGCCTTCGTCCCGCACCAGGCCAACCTGCGCATCAACGACGTCATCGTCAAGCAGCTCGAACTGCCCGAGACCGTCGCGGTCGCCGACGACATCATCGAGACCGGCAACACCTCCGCCGCGTCCATCCCGCTGGCGATGGAGAAGATGCTGCGCACCGGCCAGGTCGGGGTCGGATCCACCGCGCTGCTCCTCGCGTTCGGTGCCGGCCTGTCCTATGCGGGCCAGGTCGTGAAGATGCCCCCGCTCGGGAAGTAGGAAGCAGCGGTAGCAATACGACTTCGTAGCAGTATCGACATATGGCGAGTATTCGCACGTCGTCCGTTCCCCGTTGGGTCTGGATCCTGTGCTTCGTCGTGGTCTCCGTGGCCGTCGTCCTCCTCGAACCGATGGGGGACGACGAGCCGGGCGGTACCGGCGGGGGCACGGTCGAGAACCCCTCCGAAGCCCTCGAGGCGCTGGAGGCACTGCCCGTCCGGCCCGCCGAATCGCAGAGCGGCTACGACCGCTCACTGTTCGGCTCGGCGTGGACCGACGAAGTGACCGTCGACCTGGGGCGCAACGGCTGCGACACTCGTAACGACATCCTGCAGCGCGATCTCGTCGACGTCTCCTTCGAGCCCGGGAAGAAGCAGTGCACGGTCACTGCCGGCACGCTCGAGGACCCGTACACGGGGAAGACGATTTCCTTCCGTCGCGGGGTCGAGACCTCGTCCGCCGTGCAGATCGACCACGTCGTCGCCCTGTCGGATGCGTGGAAGAAGGGCGCCCGCCATCTCGACGACCAGCAGAAGCGGAATCTTGCGAACGATCCGCGCAACCTGATCGCCGTCGACGGCCCCACCAACCAGGGCAAGGGCGACTCCGACGCGTCGGAGTGGCTGCCGCCGAATACCGCCTTCCATTGCGAGTACGTCGTGCGGCAGATCGAGGTGAAGACGACCTACGAACTGTGGGTCACCCAGGCTGAACACGACGCGATGTCGCGGATCCTCTCCTCCTGCTGATACCGCTTCCTGCTGATCACGCCTCCAGCAGGGCCCGCGCGATGTCGTCCTCCGACATCAGTACGTGCGCCGCGGCCGGCCCGAGGGGCACGTAGCTGTCGTGGGAGGTGACCCGCGTGATCCGGCCCTGCCACGCATCGTCGACGAGCGTCGCGACGACCGATTCCGCGACACCTCCGCTGCGGCGCGTCTCGTCGACCACCACCACGCGCTCGAAGCGGCGGACGTGTTCGAGCAGCGCGGTCGTCGGCAGCGGCGACAACCACTGCAGGTCGAGGACGGTTGCCGCGACTCCCGCGCGACGGACGGCCCGCAGACTCATCGGCACCCCGTTCCCGAAAGTCACCACCAGCACGTCGCGTCCGTCGCCGTAGACGCACACCGATCCCGGTGGAAGCCCGGCGGTGTCGGGGATCTGCTGCCACAGTCCGTCGCCCTCGTCGTAGAGGTCGCGCCGGTGGTACAGCGCGATCGGTTCCAGGTAGACGCACACCCGGCCCTCCTGACGAGCCAGCTCGACGCACGTGCGCAGCAGGGCGCCGGCCGTGGCGGGTGAACTCGGCACGGCCACCACGAGACCGGGGATGTCGCGCAGCACGGCGACGGAATTGTCGTTGTGGAAGTGCCCGCCGAAGCCGCGCTGGTAGGGCAGGCCCGCGATGCGCACGACCATCGGATTGCGGTACCGCCCGTCGGAGAAGAACGCCAGACTCGCCGCCTCCCCGCGCAACTGGTCCTCGGCGTTGTGCAGGTAAGCCAGGTACTGGATCTCCGGGATCGGCAGCATGCCCGCGACGGCGAAGCCCAGCGCGGTGCCGAGGATCGTCTGCTCGTCGAGCAGGGTGTCGAACACGCGCAGGCGCCCGAAGCACTCCTGCAGCCCTCGGGTGACGCCGTAGACCCCGCCTTTGAGGCCGACGTCCTCGCCGAACACGCAGGCGTGGGGATCCTCCTCGAGGAGCTGTCCGAGCGTGCGGGTGACGGCCCGGGCGAGCGTGAGCGGTTCACCGGCAGGATGCGGATCGTCGTCGACGAGCACGAGCCCGGATTCGAGCGGGCGCATCACGTCGGCGGCGGTCGCCAGTCGCGGCGGCCGGGTCAGTGAGTCCGCGACGGAGCCGACCTCGACCCGTATCCGCTCGTACCGGTCGAGAACCCCTGCCGCATCGAGCATTCCGCGTGCGACGAGTTCACGGGCCGTACCCACCAGTGGGTCCCGCTCGTGGTCCGCGGCAAGATCCGACGGGCTGCGGTAGGCCGACTCGACGTCGGAACCGGCATGGCCGAGGAAACGCACTGCCCGCACGTGCAACAGGACCGGAGCCCGGGTCGTGCGCACCGTCTCCACGGCATCGGTTGCGGCAGCGAGCATCTCCACCGCATCGGCGCCGTCCACCGACCGGTACTCGATCCCCGGATACGACGACAGCGACCGCTCGAGCCAGCCGGGCGGGGTGGGCACACTGATGCCGAGTCCGTTGTCCTCACACACCAGCAGCAACGGCAACGGCAACCCGCGGTGCCGGCAGTAGGCGGCCGCGTTCAGGGCGCCGACGGCCGTCGAATGGTTCGCCGAGGCATCACCGAAACTGCACACCACCACCGAATCCCACGGCCACGCCGCGTCGAGCCCGAGTCGCTGCATCCGCGGTAGCGCGAGGGCGAGACCGACGGCCCGCGGCATGTGCGAGGCGATGGTCGACGTCTGCGGCAGGATGTTCAGGCCGGCGTTGCCGAACACCTTGTGCCGGCCCGCCGAGATCGGATCGAGCGTGGACGCCGCACATCCGGCGAGCACGTCGCGGATCGGGGCACTGTCCTCGACGAGCGACGCGCGAGCCGCGTAGAAACCGCCCGAACGGTAGTGCAGCAGAGCGGGATCCGTCACCCGCGTGCACAGGCCCAGCGCGGCGTTCGATTCGTGGCCCGCCGATGCGATGGTGTAGAAGCCTTCGCCGCGTCCCTGCAGGGTGCGGGCCGCGACATCGAGGTGCCGCGACTGCACCTGGGCGTCGAAGTACCGCGCCAACAGGTCGTCGTCGACCTGCCGGTCGACCGGACGCGTCGGCGGTGCGTGCCCGGGCAGAGCGCGCACCGCGGTGACGAAACGTTCGTCGAGTTCGTCGGCGGCGGTCACTCCTTCTTTCTACGCCCGATCACCTCGGAAGGAGGTGGATCGGCCCCCCGTCGTTCGGGAACGGCAACGACGTGAAGTTCATCGGCGCGACGTAGTCGGCCGGCACGTGCCAGCGGAAACGCAACAGCAGATGGTGCAGCACCGTCTTGATCTCCGCTCCCGAGAAATGCATGCCCAGGCACCGATGCGCGCCACCGCCGAAGGGCGCCCACGCGTACTTGTGCACCTTGTCCTCGCGGCGCTCCGGCGAGAACCGCTCGGGAAGCGTGCATCACATCTCGGTTGCGTCGATTCGTCCCACGGGACGGTCGCTGGTCGGGCGTGCGGGTGCGTGCCATGCTGGCGCCATGGACGTCGAACGCCCCAAGCTCGAAGGCACCGTCGCGGTCGGGGAGGGCCGCCGGCTCGGTTTCGCCGAGTTCGGGTCGGCCCAGGGCCGCACGGTGTTCTGGCTGCACGGCACGCCGGGTGCGCGCCGCCAGGTTCCCATCGAGGCCCGCGCCTTCGCCGAACGGAACCACATCCGCCTCATCGGGATCGACCGCCCGGGGATCGGCTCGTCGACACCGCACATCTACGAGAACGTCCTCGCGTTCAGCGACGACCTGCGCATCGTCGCCGACACCCTCGGGGTCGACCGCATGGCCCTCGTCGGACTGTCCGGCGGCGGCCCCTACACCCTCGCCGCGGCCTATGCACTGCGCGAACGGGTCGTCGCGGCTGCGGTCCTCGGCGGTGTGGCACCGGTCGTCGGTCCCGAGTCGATCGACAGCAACCTGATGAAGCTGGGCGCCTTCGTCGCGCCGGCACTGCAGACCGCGGGCGTCCCCATCGGCGTGGCGATGAGCGCGGCGATCCGCGTGGTGCGCCCGTTCGCGTCGCCGATCATCGACCTGTACGGACGGTTCTCACCCGAGGCCGACCGCCGCCTGCTCGCCCGTCCCGAGTTCAAGACGATGTTCCTCGACGACCTGCTCAACGGCAGCCGACGTCAGATCTCCGCGCCGTTCGCCGACATCGTCGTATTCACCCGCGACTGGGGTTTCCGCGTCTCCGACGTGAAGGTGCCCGTGCGGTGGTGGCACGGCGACACCGACCACATCATCCCGATCGAGCACGGCCTGCACATGGTGGACCTGCTGCCCGACGCCCAGTTCCACCACCTGCCCGGCGAGAGTCATCTCGGGGGTCTCGGTGCGTCGGAGGAGATCCTCACTACGGTTCTGAAGTTGTGGGACCAGGACTGACCGAGGGCGAACGCCCGCTGCCGAGAGCGTTGCACCTGCGACCGTCGGCGCTGGCGGCGGTCGCCGTGGGCGGTCTGCTCGGGACGAGTGCCCGCTACGGCCTCGGCCGGTGGTTCCCCGTCGAGTCCGGGGGCTGGCCGGTCACGACCTTCGCGATCAACGTCCTCGGTGCGCTGCTGCTCGGATTCCTGCTCGAGGCACTGATCCGCATCGGTCCCGACACCTCCTGGCGTCAGGTGGTCCGGCTCGGGGTGGGCACCGGTGCGCTGGGCTCGTTCACCACCTACAGCGCGCTCGCGGTCGACACCGACCTGCTGCTGCGCGACGGTGAACTCGTCGCCGCGGCAACCTATGCGCTCGGCACGATGCTCGTCGGCCTTCTCGCGACCGGCATCGGTGTCGCGCTGAGCGCGTGGTTCGGGAGTCGCCGAGCGGCACGGCGATGATCGCGGTGTGGGTGGCGTTGGCAGGCAGCGCCGGTGCGGTGACGCGGTTCGTCGTCGACAGTGCTCTGCGTGCCCGCTCCGGATCGTCCCTGCCGTGGCCGACCGTGCTGATCAACGTCATCGGTTCGTTGCTGCTGGGGCTGCTCACCGGTGCGGTGCTGTTCCACGACGCCGCCGCGGAGTTGCTCGCCGTCGTCGGGATGGGGTTCTGCGGCGGGTTCACCACCTTCAGCACGACCAGCGTCGACTCCGTCCGCCTGATCGTGGCGCGCCGCTACGGTGCCGCCTGCGCGATCGCGCTGGGCACCCTGGCGACCACGCTCATCGCGGCGGCCGCCGGGCTCGCTCTCACCGCCGTGTGGTGATCAGCGAGCGCGGTCGATGAGGCCGAGCACCGAGCGCAGTTCGTCGGCGTCGACCTGCCCGGGTGCCGAGGCGGTGCCGACCATCCCGAACGTCGCCGCCGATCCGAAGACCTGCCCGGCGATCCGCGACACCACGCCGAGGCCGCCCATCGACATGGTGATCAACGGGCGGTCGGCGTGGTCCTCGTGCATGGTGCGGGTCGCGTCGAGCAGGGTGAGCACGTCGGCCGTCGACTGCGGCATGACGGCGATCTTGCAGATGTCGGCGCCGAGTTCCTGCATCTCGCGTAGCCGCGCGACGATCTCGTCCTTCGGCGGAGTGGCGTCGAAGTCGTGGTTCGACGCCACCACCGCAACACCGCAGGCGTGGGCCGCCGCGACGATCCGCTCGACGGCGGCACGGCCGCGGCGGTACTCGACGTCCACCAGATCCACCGCGCCGCTCTCGGCGAGCGCGACCGTCAGATCGGCGTACGCCTCGTCGTCGATCGCGATCTCGCCGCCCTCGTCGGCGGTGCGGCAGGTCGCGAGCAGGGGAGTGCCCTGCAACTGCTCGGACAACGAGCCGGCCTGCGCGACCACCGAGGCGACGTCGTCGACGGTGTGGAAGAAGTCCACGCGCCATTCGACGACGTCGGCCCGCTCGGCGACGGCCGCGATCTGTTCGCGCAGCACCTCGGGGGTGCGGCCGGTGACGGGGACGAGGATCGTGGGTGCGCCTTCACCGATCACCACGTCCTTGACGCGAACCGGTGTGATCGTTCGTCCCACGTGCCGTCTCCGTTCCCTCGTCCGATGATCGGCCCTATTCGATCACGACCGCTTCGAACCGCTGTCCGCAGTGTCCGCACCGGCCTCGGTCCCCTCGACGACCACGACGGCGTCGTCCTTCGCCGCCTTCGACGGGTCGGCGATCGCCTCGCCACGCGCGACCATGAGTGCTTCGTCGGAGAGCGGGATCTCCTTGATGAAGCACGCCAGGACGAATGCGATGAGCAGGAACGGGATGAGGTACCAGAACACCGGCGCCAGCGAGTCGGCGTAGGCGTCGACGATGCCTTCGCGGACGGGATCGGGCAGCAGCTTCATCGCCGCCGGATCGACGGTCGCGGTGGCCTGGCCGGCCTGCTCCGGTGTCGCACCGGCCGCGGTGAAGACCTCGACGAGCTTCTCCGCCAGGCGGTTGGTGAAGATGGTGCCGAAGATCGCGACACCGAGCGCCGCACCGACCTCACGGAAGTAGTTGTTCGAGCTCGTCGCGGTGCCGATCTCGTCGGCGGGCACCGCGTTCTGCACGATCAGGATGACGACCTGCATGATCAGGCCGAGACCCAGACCGAAGACGAACAGCATCGAGCAGATCACCCACAGCGGGGTGTCGCCCTCGAGGGTGGTCAGCCACAGCATGCCCGCCGCGGTGATGAGCGAACCGACGATCGGATAGATCTTGTAGCGCTGGGTCTTGGTGATGGCCAGACCCGAGCCGATCGAGGTGATCATCAGACCGGCCATCATCGGCAGCAGCAACAGACCCGAGACCGCGGCCGAGGTGCCCGACGACATCTGCAGGAAGGTCGGCATGAACGCGATCGCCGAGAACATGCCGAGGCCGAGGACGAAACCGATGGCCGTGGCGTTGACGAAGATCGAGTTGCGGAACAGCGACAGCGGGATGATCGGATCCTGCGCCCGCGACTCGACGAGCACGAACAGGCACACGAACACCACGAGTCCGGCGCCGAACATCCACGTGAGCGGAGCGGTCCAGCCGCGATCGGCGTCGCCACCGAAATCCGTGAAGAAGATCAGGCAGGTCGTGGCGAGGGAGAGCGTGAGCACGCCGAGGATGTCGATCCGCTTCGTCGGCTTCTTCACCGGCAGGCGCAGCGCGAACCAGGTGATGACGAACGCGATGATGCCGACCGGCACGTTGATGTAGAAGCACCACTCCCACGTCAAGTGGTCGACGAAGAAGCCGCCGATCAGCGGGCCACCGACGGCCGACAGACCGAAGATCGCGCCGAGCGGGCCCATGTACTTACCGCGTTCGCTCGCGGGCACGATGTCGGCGATGATCGCCTGCGACAGGATCATCAGACCGCCACCCCCGAAGCCCTGGATCGCGCGGAAGACCACGAAGGTCCAGAAGTCGTCGGTCATCGAGCACGCCGCGGAGGCGAGGGTGAACACGCCGATCGCGATGAGGAACAGGTACCGGCGCCCGAAGACGTCGCCGAACTTGCCGTAGATCGGCATCACGATGGTCACCGCGAGCAGGTAGGCGGTGGTGATCCACGCCTGGTGTTCGACGCCGCCGAGTTGCCCGACGATCGTGGGCATGGCAGTGGAGACGATCGTCTGGTCCAGGCTGGCGAGCATCATGCCCGCGATGAGCGCGGAGAAGATGATCCAGATCCGTCGCTGGGTGAGAACCAGAGGTTCCGAAGTGGTGGTCACGGTGTTCCTGTCGGAATAGGAATATCGAGCTGTCAGGCGAAGGTGGCCTGCACAGAGGTGAGGCGATCGGAAATTGTTGCACTCGGTAACTTCTGCTGCAAGGCAATTTCCTCCAGGTCACTCGAACCAGGACCGCACGGGCGGTTTGACCCACATGATCTTCTCGTCCTCGTCGGTGCGGACCGCTGCCGGATGATCCGGGTGCTTCTGCGCCCACGCCGTCTTCTCGTCCATCAATCTCGCGGCGAGTTCCCAGGTCTCCATCGTGCGCGGCGGATGCGCATCCGCGGCCCGCGCCAGCTTGCGTCGCGTCTCGTCGGTCATGGCGAGCAGTTCGGCTCCCGAGATGCCGCGGTTCCATGCATACCGGGCCAGGGTCACGGCCTTGTCCCGCCGGTTCTTCTCGGCGCGATCGGTGTGGGCGAAGTCGGCGTCGCTCATGCTCCGAAGGTACGCGCCGGCCCGGATCGGGTTCACCGTCGACGATCCCGGATCCGGCCACGACGGTGCTGCCGTTTGTCTACCCTCGATGAGGGGGCCGAGGAGGCGTGATGACGGCCGACGAGATCCCGGAGGGCACACCCGACACGGTCGTGGCCCGTGCCGCCCGGCCGCCGCGGGTGCCGGTGTTCGACCCGACCCTCGGCATCGACGTTCCCCGGTCCTTCCGCGGCACACCGCCACACCGATTGGTGGCGCTCGGCGACTCCCTGCTGCAGGGCTTCCAGAGCGGCGCGATCTACAACACCGACGTCTCCGTCCCGGCGATCGTCGCCCACGAGCTCGGCGCCGATCTCCGATACCCGCGCTTCGGTGGACCGGGCGGACTGCCGTTGAACGTCGAAGTGCTGTTGCGCCGGATCGAGGAGCGGCACGGATCGACGCTGCAACCGTGGGAGCTGCCGACGGCGCTGTTCACGGCGCGCGGCTTCATGGACGAGGTCGAGGACTACTGGGAACGCGGACCCGGCGCGACACCACCGCTCGTCGGATATCTCCACAACCTGTCGTGTTTCGGCTGGGATCTGCGCGACGCGCTGCAGAAGACCGCCCGCGTCTGCGCCGAACGCATCGCAACACCCCGCGACGATCTCGTGCGGCAACTCGTCGAGAACAACGGGGAGCGGGCGGCGCTGTACGTCTATCCGAACACCGACGACCGGCGCCGCGAGATGACACTGTTCGACGTCGCGGCCGAACTCGGTGCCGAGCACGACGGCGACACCGAGGCGGGCATCGAGACACTCGTCGTCTTCCTCGGTTCGAACAACGCGCTGCAGACCGTCACCGAATTGCAGGTCGTGTGGAGCGGCGACGACTTCCGCGACCTCCACGCGAAAGCCGCCTACACGATCTGGCGGCCCGAACATTTCGACAGCGAGTTCGCGGCGGTCGTCGCGAAGCTCCGCGACATCGACGCGCGGCACGTGGTGCTGTGCACCGTCCCGCACGTCACCATCGCCCCGATCGCCCGGGGGATCGGGACGAAGAACGGCTCGCCGTACTTCCCCTACTACACCCGGCCGTGGGTGGACGCGCGCCGCTTCGATGCGAGCCGCGACGAACACATCACCGGTGCGCAGGCCCGCATGGTCGACGCCGCGATCGACCTGTTCGACGAGACGATCACCGAAGCGGTCGCCGACGCGCGACGTGCCGGACTGGACTGGTATCTGCTCGACACCGCGGGCATCCTCGACCGCCTGGCCGCGCGCCGCTACGTCGACGACCTCGATGCGCGACCCGCGTGGTGGCAGCCGTACCCGCTACCGCCGACGCTCGCCGCGCTCGACCCGGTACCGGACACGCGTTTCCTGTCGGCCGACGGTCACGGCGGTCGCGACAGCGGGGGATTGTTCTCCCTCGACGGTGTGCACCCGACGACGGTCGCCTACGGGATCCTCGCCCAGGAGATCATCGACGTGATGGTGCGTGCCGGCGTCGAATTCCGGTCGCCGAACGGAACGGTGCGAAACGGTCCTGTCGCCGTGGATTTCGAGCGTCTGCTCCGGCACGACACCCTTGTGCGTACTCCACCGCAGAACATCGATTCGACGCTGTCGATCCTGGGGTGGGTCGACGAGGTGCTCGACGTGTTCCGGGTGCAGTTGCGTTTCGGTCTGTGAGGGATCAGGTCAGGTTGATGACGTGAGCGTGTGTCGCCACGGCGTCCTGCATCTTCTTCCGCGACAGCGAGCGCGGACCGCACGCGCATCCCGACGGAATGGCGTCGTCCTCGAACTGCGTCGCCTCCAGAGTGTCCACATACTCCGAATTGAGTGATGTGCCGTTGTGCGGTGTCGCTTCGCGGTCGCGGTTGCCGCGGCCGCCGGGACCGCTGCGGGAGACCACGACCTGACCCTCGGTGGTGTTGTACACCGCCGCTACGGTGTGGCCCTTGGGACAACGAACCTTGAGGACGGCCTTCTCGGTGCGCTGGGGTCCGAGTTCCTTCACTGCGGCGAGTGCGAGCTTGCGACGTTCGGTAGGGGGTGTCGTGGCGATATCCATTTTCCTATTCCACCTCACAGTGTCGGGGTTCACAGGGCTTCGGCAGAACCGCTTCGGGATTTGTTTTCAGATGATCTCGTCGGTGAGCCGGTGCGGTGTGCCGAATCGATGAGCGGTGATCGTGACGGACTGTTCGGCCAGGAACGGCAGCATTTCGATTTGTCCGGATCCGGTCACCGGATGGTCGAACACCGCGATGTCGCATCGGGTGTTCCATTCGGCGGGCGGCGCTGCGCCGATCAGGCGGACACGCGCCGGGATCGTGTCGACGATCCGTTCCTCCCATTCCACATCACTCTCCACGCGCACGCGACCGCCGAAACGTGCTGTATTCGAGCATCTTACGAGATCGACGGCGAAAGCCGAAGAGATTTCCACCGGCGCGCCCGCCCGGGCCGCGGCACCGAGCACGCGCACGAGTTCGTCGGGCCGCCCGGCCTCACCGAGGCGTACGTGTGTGCGAACGGGCCGGTACCGGAACAGGTTCCGCTCTGCCGAGAGTCCCGTGATATCTTGTGTCACAGCGAATTCCGACGTCCATGCTCGCTCGTCGTCCTCGAACGCCCGGCGCAGCGTGTCCTCGTCCCAGGCGCACGGTTCCCAGGAACCGAAGCCGAAGAGATAGTTCGGCCCGCCCGCCTTGAAGCCCGCTCCCACCGACGACTTCTTCCAACCCCCGAAGGGTTGCCGTCGCACGATGGCACCGGTGATACCGCGATTGACGTACACATTCCCGGCCTGCACCCGATCGAGCCAGCGGGCGATCTCGTCCGAATCCAGCGAGTGCAGACCCGCCGTGAGCCCGTAGTCCACCTCGTTCTGGATCGCGATCGCCTCGTCCAGATCGGCCGCGGTCATCACCCCCAGCACCGGACCGAAGAACTCGACGAGATGCGTGCGCGACCCGCGTCGCACCCCGGTGCGCACACCGGGCGTCCACAGCCGGCCCTCCTCGTCGAGCCGGCGCGGTTCGACGAGCCACGACTCGCCGTCGTCGAGTTCGGTGAGCGCGGTGAGCAGTTTGCCCTGCGCCGGTTCGATCAACGGCCCCATACGTGTTCGCGGATCGTGCGCAGGCCCGACCGGCAGTGACCGCACCGCGTCGACGAGCTGGTCGCGGAACCGGCGGGAGGTCGCCACGGAGCCGACGAGGATCACGAGCGACGACGCCGAACACTTCTGCCCCGCATGCCCGAACGCCGACTGCGCGACGTCGCGCACCGCCAGATCCGGATCGGCGCTCGGCGTCACGACGATCGCGTTCTTGCCGCTCGTCTCGGCGAGCAGTCGCATCCCCGGACGCAGCGAACGGAAGAGTTCGGCGGTCTCGTAGGCACCGGTGAGCACCACCCGGTCGACGCGCGGGTCGGAGACGAGCTTCGTGCCCAGCGACCGTTCGTCGGCGTGGACGAGGTGCAGGACGTCGCGGGGCACGCCGGCATCCCACATCGCCTCGGCGAGCACCGACCCGCACCGAGCCGTGAGCGTCGCGGGCTTGAGGACCACCGCCGAACCGGACGCCAACGCCCCGAGCGTCGACCCCGCCGGGATCGCGACCGGGAAGTTCCACGGCGGCGTCACGACGGTGAGGGTCGACGGCACGAACCGCGCACCGTCGATCTCGTCGAGCGCGCGGGCCCGCTCGGCGTAGTACCGCGCGAAGTCGATCGCTTCCGAGACCTCCGGATCGGACTGGTCGAGCGTCTTACCGCCCTCGGCCGCCATCACCTCGAGCAGATCGGCGCGCCGCGCCTCGAGCACATCGGCCACCTGTTCGAGGATCCGTGCGCGTTCGGCACCGCTGCGGGCACCCCAGACACGACCGGCCGCGTTCGCGTCGACCAGCACGCGCTCGAGGTCGTCCTCGGAGGAGAGGGTGTGGGCGCGCACGGTGTCGATACCGAGTTTCGACGACGGCACCCGCTCGAGGATGCGGCGCCCCCACTCCCGGTTCTGCGGCAGGGACGGATCGGTGTCCGGTGTGTTCGTGAACACCGGCGGCGCAGGGGTGGGAGGACCCTGCCGGTTCTGCGTGCGGTTGGGGGAGGGGACGCTGTCGTCGAGCGCCGCCACCGACGCACGGAACCGCTGCTCCTCGCGTCCGAACAGGGCGGGATCGTCGGCCAGATCGAACACCGCCGACATGAAATTCTCCTGCCCCGAACCCTCGTCGAGCCGACGCACCAGATACGAGATCGCGACGTCGAACTCGTCGGGGCGGACGACGGGTGTGTAGAGCAACAGGCTGCCGACGTGTCGACGGATCACCTCGGCCTGGCTCTGCGCCATGCCGAGGAGCATCTCGAAGTCGATCCCGTTGCGCACCTGCCGGCGACCGGCGAGCTCCCACGCGTAGGCGATGTCGAAGAGATTGTGCCCGGCCACCCCGATCCGCACGTTCTCGATCCGCTCGGGCGTGAACGCGTAGTGCAGCAGCCGCTTGTAGTTCGTATCGGTCTCCTGCTTGGTGCTCCACGTCGCGAGCGGCCATCCGTGCAGCGACGCGTCGACCCGTTCCATCGGCAGGTTGGCGCCCTTGACCACCCGGATCTTGATCGCGGCGCCGCCGCCTGCGCGTCGCGCCGCCGCCCACCGCTGCAGTTCGATCATGGCGGTCAGGGCGTCGGGCAGATACGCCTGCAGCACGATTCCGGCCTCGAGATGGAGGAACTCGGGACGGTCGAGCAGCGTCGTGAACGCCGCGACCGTCACGTCCAGGTCGTGGTACTCCTCCATGTCGAGATTGACGAACTTCGGCGTCGGCGAGGTCGCGGCGAGACGGTACAGCGGAGTGAGCCGCTCGACGATGTCCGCGACGGTCTCGTCGAACGCCCATGGCGAGTGCGGCGCGACGGCCGCCGAGACCTTGAGCGAGACGTAGTCGACGTCGTCACGTGCCAGCAACGCATGGGTGCCCTCGAAACGGCGACGCGCCTCGGCCTCGCCGAGGACGGCTTCGCCCAGCAGGTTGAGGTTGAGCCGGATGCCGGGTCGTTGCAGTCGTGCGATGGCCCGGCCCAGCGCGGCATCGTCGGTGTCGACGACGAGGTGCCCGACCATCGTCCGGAGCGCGCGACGCGCGGCGGGGACGACGAGGTGCGGGAAGCGGGGACCGATCGCACCGCCCGCCCGCACGGCCGCACGGAGGTGGACGGGAAGGAAATCCGGTATGTTCCGCGACAATTCGGCAAGGGCATGCGCTGCGGTCGCCGGATCCTCGGGGCGGATGACCTCGTCGACGAAGCGCACGGTGAACTCGAGTCCGTGGGGATCCTTCAGAACGTCGGCGAGGTGGCGGGCCGCACGGTCGGGTGCGACCTTCGACGATTCCTCCACCCACCGGCGGGCCAGGGCGACAGCATCCTCGACGATCCGCACGATGCGCCTCCGATCGACGGCGTTTCGAACCTGACGCCAATCTACCCACCGGAGCCGGTTCGCGTTTGCGGTCCGCGGTGCCGGGAATACAGCACGAAGGGGACAGTCCCGACCGATGAGGAGACGAGAGTGAACCGTCAGGCCCCCGCGTCACGTGGCGCGGCGTCATCCGCCGAGCGCATGGCGCAGAACGGTGTATTCGAGAAGTTCGCACGTGCCGGCTACGTCGGCAGTGGCATCGTGCACCTGCTCATCGGCTACCTCGCGATCAGGGTCGCGTTCGGTCGCGGCGAGCAGGAGGCGTCGCAGTCCGGTGCGATGGCGGAACTGGGCGAGCAGCCCGGCGGGAAGATCGCGTTGTGGATCGCCGTCGTCGTCTTCGTGATGATGGGCCTGTGGCGGTTCGCCGAGGCTACCTTCGGCAAGGCGTCCGAACCGGAACAACCCGACGCCGACATGAAGGACAAAGCGTTCGACCGGTTCAAGGCCGCCTGCGTCGGTGTCGTCTATCTCGCCTTCGCGTACACCGCGTTCGGGTTCGCCCGCGGCAGCGGCAAGTCCAGTGGTGAACAGAACGCGGGTCTGACGGCGAAGCTGCTGCAGTCCGGTGCCGGCAAGTTCGTCCTCGTCGTCGCGGGACTCGTCATCCTCGGTGTGGGCGCCTACCACGTCTACAAGGGCGCGTCGAAGAACTTCGTCGACGATCTGAAGAGCCACCCGAGCACGTTCGTGAAACGTCTCGGGCTTGTCGGTTACGTCGCGAAGGGTCTCGCGCTCGGTCTCGTCGGTGTTCTGGTGATCGTCGCGGTCTTCCAGGCCGACCCGCAGAAGGCAGCGGGCCTCGACGGTGCTCTGAAGACGTTGGGCTCGCAGCCTTTCGGTACGGTGCTGCTCGTTCTCATGGGCCTCGGCATCGCGGTCTACGGCCTCTACAGCTTCGTCATGGCCCGCGACGCGAAGATGTGACGCTCAGTCGTCTGCGTCGTCGAACCAGAACGACTCGGTCGCGACGTAGTGGAGGGTCGGTGGGCCGGGCAACTCGAACTCGATCGCGCCCACCGGCCGCAGCTCCCCGTCGTTGTCTTCGCAACTGGCGGTCGCGATGTTGAGTCCTGCGGCGATCCCGGTGAACTCGAGGGTCTGGTAGTTCGCTCCGAAGATCTCCGCGATTCCGGACTCGCCGGTGCCGAGCGCCGCGACGCAGATGAAGGGGTGGTCCTCGTCCGGTGGGGACGTGTACATCAGCTTCACCAGCACGGTGTCTCCGCGGGTGCTGACCGTCCACAATCCTCGGGTGTCCGTATCCGCCGCTGCGCTCGCGGCGGGTGCGAAACCGGCGAGCAGTGCGAGCGGTGCGAGCAACGAGACCGTCGCACGCAGGGTCCTGCGATGGTTCATGGGATCTCCTCGGAACCGCGGTGAGTCCCCGACATATTCATCGTCCGCACTCGACATCCGGGGAACGGGCGAATCGGATGTTCGTGAAGAAGACGTGACGGTGAGGAGATCGTCGTACCCGGTCCGTGACTCCCCGGGTCACGAAGAGCTACCGCCTCGACCCAACTAGTTGACAACGCAACTAGTTGGGATCATCCTGGTTGAGAAAGCAACCACATCGGAAAGAAGGTGGATCGATGATCGCCGACGAGCAGCAGCGCTACGAAGAATTCGAGCGTCGGCGTGCACTCATCCGCGACGCACACCTGAAGCCTGCCGACGCGCGCCCGCAGTCGTCGGCGCGGGGGCTGCACCACACTGCGCTGATCAGCAGCGACGTCGAACGGACCGTGCGCTTCTACCAGGATCTCCTCGAGTTCCCGCTGACGGAGCTGATCGAGAACCGCGACTATCCCGGCTCCTCGCACTTCTTCTTCGACATCGGCAACGGCAATCTGCTGGCTTTCTTCGACTTCCCCGGTCTCGACGTCGGCCCCTATCAGGAGGTCTTCGGCGGTCTGCACCACATCGCGATCAGCGTCGCCCTTCCCGCCTGGGAGCGCTTGCGCGACAAGCTGATCGACGCAGGTGTCGAGCTCGTCGAACACAGCGACGTCTCGTTGTACTTCCGCGACCCCGACGGAGCCCGCCTCGAACTCATCGCCGACCCGCTCGGCGAGATGTACGGCTCGAAGGTGCTCTAGCGCGAAGCTCTAGCACGGGGTAAGGGGAGGTTGTGTGGGGGGGGGGGGGGGCGGCGCCCCCCCCCCCCCCCCCCAAGGGGTTTTGGGCGCACAGAAGGCCGCCCCCGGGGGCAAGAAGCACCCCCGCCCGGGGGGGGCG
>NZ_LZMJ01000044.1:0-49116 GCF_001665495.1 Rhodococcus sp. 852002-51564_SCH6189132-a | reverse complement strand
TTCGGCACAGGGCACATCCTTCCAGCAGTGCCTTGCGGCACCACAGATCAGATGTCACCTATCCGTGCAGCAGTCCCCGCACTGTGGTCTGCCATGAGGATGGGACCAGTGTGAGCTGATTCTGCCAGGGTGATGGGACCACCTGGATTGCCAGTTATGGGACCACCGGCGCGCCTTGCCGGTGGTCTCGTCATTTGCTCGTTCGATCGTCTGTGACAGCTCAATCGAGGTCACGGAGGTTCGACGGGCATGGCTTTTCGGGAGATCAGTGTGAACGAGATCAGAGAAGTACTGCGATTGTGGCTCGGGACGGCCGCTCTGCCGGCGCCTGGGCTGCGCACGATCGCAGGGCATGCCGGGGTGGACCGCAAAACCGTCCGACGCTACGTCGACGCCGCCCAGGTTGCCGGGTTGACGAGGGGCGGCACTGCAGCCGACATCGACGACGAGTTGATCGCTGCGGTCGTCGATACCGTGCGGCCCGACCGGCCTCGCGGCCACGGGGCGGCGTGGGAACAGTTGCTTGCGCATGAGGAGCAGATCACCAGGTGGGTGGCAGGAGACGATGGTCGGAAGCCACTGACGATCACCAAAATCGAAGTGCTCCTCGCCCGTCAAGGCTGTGTGGTGCCCTATCGGACGCTGCACCGCTTCGCTACCGAGCGGTGCGGATTCGGCCGCAAGGACCTCACCGTTCGGGTCGTCGACGGAGATCCGGGTGTCGAATGCCAAGTCGACTTCGGGTATCTGGGGATGCTCACCGACCCCGAAGACGGTCGGGCCCGGAAAGTTCATGCCCTGATCTTCACCGCCGTGTACAGCCGGCACATGTTCGTGTGGCTGACCTACTCGCAGACGCTGGCGGCGGTGATCGCCGGATGCGAGGCGGCATGGACGCTCTTCGGCGGGGCCTTCGCGGTCTTGATCCCGGACAACCTCAAACCCGTCGTCACGACCGCGGCGGACCCGATCACCCCGCGTTTCAGCGAGGGGTGGCTCGACTACAGCAGCCACGTGGGATTCATCACCGATCCTGCCCGGGTGCGGTCACCGAAGGACAAACCCCGTGTCGAACGCATCGTGCAGTACGTGCGCGGAAACTTCTTGGCCGGTGAACACTTCACTGATCTTGCCGAAGCTCAAGAGTCCGTTGTCCGCTGGTGCATCCACACTGCGGGCATGCGTATCCACGGCACCACCTGTGCACGGCCGCTGGAGGTCTTCGGCACCGCCGAACGACCCATGTTGTTGCCGATGCCGGCGGTCTACGATGTGCCAGTCTTCAAGGACGTGAAAGTGCACCGTGATCTCCACGCAGAAATCGGGCGGGCGTTGTATTCGTTGCCGCACCAGTGGATCGGATCGACGCTGTCGGTGCGCGCCGACACTGAACTGGTGAAGTTCTATCACCGCGGGACCCTGGTGAAGATCCACCCCCGCACCCCACCTGGTGGCCGGAGCACCGACCGTGCTGACCTGCCCGAACACAAGTCCGACTACGCGCTGCGTGATGTCACCTCCCTGATCGCGAAGTGCACCGCGCACGGGCCGAACATCGGGATCTACGCCGAACGCATCCTCGACGATCCGCTGCCGTGGACGAGGATCCGCAGCGTCTACCGTCTGCAAGGACTGGTCCGCCGCTACGGAGCCGAACGGGTCGAGCAGGCCTGCTCCCTGTCGCTCGACCTCGACGTCGTCTCGGTCACCAAGATCGCTTCGATGGTCGAACGCGCCACCGAAAAGACCTCGCCGGATCTTCCGAAAGCATTCGGACACAATGCATCACGATTCTCACGTGATCCTTCCGAACTCAACACTGCCGCAAATGCACCTGCACTGTCAGTCGTCGGCGACAATGCCGAGAACGCGGAGACCCACTAACGAACGCCAATGCTCGCACCATAGCCACCGAACCTGTCGGCACCGACATGATCCGCCTGCTCAAAGCCCTCCAACTCGGGGCGTTGGCCGACACACTGCCCGAACGCGCCGCTCTGGCCCGTCAACACAAGCTCAGCCACATCGGGTTCCTCGAAGTGCTCCTCGCCGACGAGGTGAACCGGCGTGAATCACGTTCGGCGACAATGCGAGCCACCAAAGCAGGACTCGATCCGGCGATGGTGTTCGATACCTGGAATGCACTCGACGATCTGCGCTACGACCGGACACTCCTCGGGGATCTGACCTCGTTGCGGTTCCTCGACAACCAGCAGTGCGCGATCGTCCTCGGCCCGGTCGGGGTCGGCAAGACTCACCTGGCGACAGCATTAGGGCACATGGCGATTCGTTGGCGGCACAGCGTTCTGTTCGCACGCTCGACAAGCTGTTCACCCGGCTCCGCGCAGCCCGATTGGATGACACCGTCGACGCCGAGATCCGCCGGTTGACCGCGATCGACGTCCTCATCATCGACGACTTCGCGCTGCGACCGCTCGACGCCACCGAAACCAACGACTTCTACGAACTCATCGTCGAACGACACAAGAAGAAGACCACGATCGTGACATCCAATCGGGAGCCGTCGGAGTGGCTGACGATGACCGCAGACACCCTTCTTGCCCAATCCACAATCGACCGGCTGACCTCCAGCGCCCACACCCTCGTCGTCGAAGGGCCGTCCTATCGTCAACGCACCCGGCCCGGAACAGTTGACGCCGGCATCGACAACGCGCATCCTCAATAGCGCGCCATGGTGGTCCCTACCCTCTGGCAATCAGGTCGTCCCATCAACCTGGCAAGCGACATCGATTGCCTCGAATCACTTCACGCAGCCCTGGACCAGCGCTATCCGGGTCTTCCTGGCGACACCCTTCTCGACATCGTGAAATTCAATCTCCCAGCTGCTCCGCCGGAAGCGGACGCCGAGGTTCCATCAGTAGCGAACACCCCTACCAGACCTCACGGACTTCGTGAGATGTGGAGGGACCGCTTCGTGCGGGCCGACCGCAGTTACACCTGCGATTGCAGCACCGGCCGTTGCATCGGACCAAATAGTTCCCCGGTGGCGATGTCGTCCACCCCACCGCAGGGCGGCATGTCATCAGTGCAGCGCGGGGACATGCCGTCGGGCCAGGTCAACGCGTATGTCTCCGGTCCGCTCCGGAATCCGGTTCAGGCATCGGGGTGATCGCCGTGTGCGGTGCGCTCGGTGGCGCCGGCACCTGCTGTGACCGCTGAGACGGCCGCAGGCTCGAAGGACAGGATCGCCAGGCCCGAAATCTTGAGTCGTGGACACGGACCTCGTGGTGCCGGGCTCGGCGTCGGGGTGGGCCAGATCGCGCACCCGCACATCGAGGAAGCGGGCCAGCGCGACGGTCTGCTCCCAACTCGGATATTCGATGCCCGCCTCCCAGCGGTCGACCGCCGGCTCTTCG
This sequence comes from Rhodococcus sp. 852002-51564_SCH6189132-a, assembly GCF_001665495.1. Taxonomy (NCBI): domain Bacteria; kingdom Bacillati; phylum Actinomycetota; class Actinomycetes; order Mycobacteriales; family Nocardiaceae; genus Rhodococcus; species Rhodococcus sp. 852002-51564_SCH6189132-a. The sequence continues at coordinate 45,739 of NZ_LZMJ01000044.1, read as the reverse complement.
GCCAGACACGCGGCATCGACCTCGGGACCGAAGTGGCCTCCCAGTGACATCTGCGGCAATCGAGTACGCGTGGCCCGTTCCATGAGAACCGACCGCACAACTGGCACAGGGAACATTTCTTGAACCTGCCCGGAGGTACACCGGGCACCATCGAGGTCGGGTTGGTGGCCCCGCCTGTCGCTCCGGGACAACGATAAAACGTTGTATGTGCAAGTGCCGTATGTGCAAGCGCTTCCCGAAATCGATCGTCCATTGACAGATTGCCGAATCGATGATGGAGCTCAGCTCGGCTGCATCGCCGGCTGCGGTGCTGCTACTCGCTGCTCTCGAATGAGCCAGGTCAGGACGGTTGACACGAGCAGGACCGCAGCGCCGCTGAGGAAAGAGATGCCATAACTGCCGGTGGCATCATGGAGCACGCCACCCATCAGCACACCGAGCGCAGCGAACAGTTGATGGATCAGCCAGGTCGAGCCGAGAATCCCGCCCATGGCGGTGCCACCGAAGCGATCCGCGATCAATCCTGTGGTCAGCGGGATCACGGGGAACGAGGACAGCCCGAAAAGGACGACGGCAACGGTGAGGAGCTGTCCGGTGCCGGCGAAAGCCAACACGAGGAAGCTCACGACGCGTACGAGATGCAATGCCAGCAGGGGGCGGCGCTTGCCCCACCGTTTGGCGGCCCATTGACCGGTAGCCCACATCGAGGCAGCACTGCACACTGCGACGAGCGCCATCAGCCATCCGGCGGCAGAGGTCCCGAGCCCCAGCTCCACCGCGAGTTTCGGCATGTGGGTGGTGAACATGTAGAGCGAATAACCGCATCCCGCGAAGCTGAGGCCGATCAGCCAGAACTGAGGATCTTTCAGTGCTTGATGAAGGCTGGTTGCAGCGAGCGTCGGAACGGGGGTTTTCTCCGTTTCCAGTCCCACATCGCCGGGGTCATTCCGGGCGCCGAACCAGGTGACCGGAACGACGATGGCGAGCATCACACAGCCGAGGATCGCGAAGGCGGTTTGCCATCCGAACGTGGAGATCAGGACTCCTGCGAGCGGAAGTAGCAGTAGTTGGCCGGCGTTGATGCCCATCGAGCTGATCGCCAGTGCCTGAGGGCGCCGGCGTACGTGCCATCGCGTCACCAGGACCGATGCGGGCATCGAGCTGCAGCCGGCGAATCCGATCGCGACGATGATTCCGAAGAGCAGGACGAACTGCCAGAACTCGGTGATGGCCGCGAGAAGAAGGTAAGCCAGGCCCATCAGCGCGGCGCTGGCGGTCATCACCGTTCGTGGACCCGACCGGTCGATGAGCCGGCCCATGACCGGCTGGGCCAGCCCCCACATGAGGGTGCTCGCTGCGACGGTGCCGCTCGTGGCTGCGAGTGACCACCCGAAGTGCCCCATCAAGGGCGGGATGAATTGGCCGATTGCCAGATTCAGTCCGAAGGCGCCGGTCAGCGATATGAACGCCACTGCGGTGATGCGTGTGCCCCAGCGGCTGTGCAGTACGGACCTGTCCATGAATCCCCCCTAAGCTAATGGATGTGTATTGCTTGGCCGTTAGTTAGGTATCGCAGCACGAGATCTAACGCAAGTCAAACGGGGATACCATTAGTTCTATGACGCGACAGCCCCATCCCTCCCCGACTGCACCTCTGAGCGGAGAACCCCTCGCCCTGGAATTGGTGAACACCACCTACATCGACGGAGGACTCCGGGGGCATCGTGTCGACGCACTGACCACCACGGACCAGCTCACCGCCTGGGCGAGCGAACATGCCGGTCAGTTCAGTGATGAACTACCCGCGGTTCTCGTGGAACGAGCCTGCACCCCGCGCACCCACGAACAGTTCCTCTCGCTGCGCGAGGCGCTACGCAGCTGCCTGCAGTCCGTTGTCGAGCACGCAGTACCCAACGGCGAGTCCCTCGCGGTCATCAACGGATTCAGCCGCTACAGCGCATCTCGCCTGGAAATCTCACCCGGGAACCCTGTAGTGGTGACGCGGCGGTGGCAGGTCGACGATCCGTGGTTGATCGCGCTCGGCGAAGTCGCGTCCGACGCGTGCCGACTGCTGATGCCGGATCTGATCGGCCAGGTGCGGGCATGCCCCGCGCCGGGATGCATCCTCTTCTTCGTCAAGTCCCATCCTCGGCGAGAGTGGTGCTCACCGGTGTGCGGGAACCGCGCCCGGGTCGCACGGCATGCCCGTGCCGGTAGGACGGCGCCAGGGACGGCCTGACTTTCTCGTCGCCGGTCTCGCGCCGGCGACAACTCCGGCCAGCGGCACCATCAGGTCCACCGACCCACCCCGGACCACAGCTCGCCGGCACCGCGATGCGTCAGCAGGGCGTGTGCACCATCGCGGGGAGTCGTCAATGGTTCGTGTCGGACACTGTGATGCTCTCGAGTGACGTCGTTACCGTTGGGACGATCCCTCCGCTGCGGCGCACACCTCCGAGAACTCGCAGATTCGCCATCACAACGGGGCCGAGGCGGTCCACACTTCGTGCCATCCTCCCCGGTGCGCGCACAGCCAGTCGTTCGGTTCATGCGAATACGCCGGGAGTCAGCTCGAGCGCATCATAAAAAGGGGGTGAATGCAAGCGGCGGACCTCGAATAGCTCACGTTCACCCAGGCCCGGGTGGCGCCGGGATCAGTTCTGGTCTCGGTCTGCTGGGAATCTCGACATCGTCGAGCGAGAAGTCTCGATCCCAACCTCGGAAGGCATCGAAACCGGCCAGGTCTGAGCCCAACGCCATCGAGGTGGTGCAGGGGACGGTGGCGATCGTCAAGAGGGCCGCCTGGGGGTACCGGTCTGACCCGTGCTGGGCTCGCCCAGGCAGCCACCGGAGGCGACTATTTCGACAGCGGCTGGACCGAGTCGACCATCGATCTTGGCGTCGAGGGCCACGTTCTGATTCTCGAGACCGGCAAGTAGACCGGCTCTTCCCTGCGGCGAAGTGCCGTGCCCGAGGGGTACGCACGTACCCCCATCCTCGCATCCGGCGATCGGGACCGTCGAAGGGTGGGTGTGGCACGTGCCGCGGCACGGCATTTCGCGCCGCTGCTCCTCACGCGTCTGGTGCACCGGCACCCGTGGTCGGGGATGCCACTGCGCCCCGGCGGGGAGATGGCCGAAGCACGCGCGTCGTGCGATCGCGGCGAGTGGGGCAGTGGGATGTGCTGTGCTGGTGGCCATGACAGCACCCCACAAGACCGAGGCCGCCGCCCGCGCGGCTGTCGCGCAGATGGAACCGATCATGGCTATCGAAGGCCGGCAGATGAGCGATGGGGACAAGGACCTGCTCGTCGATCTGATCCGCGGGGTGATCACCCCCAGCGAGGTCGCGGCCGTCATCGCCGGCGAGGCGGGCTACGAGCTCGACTGAGCCACCGCCCCTGCCGCTCTCACATCCACCGGTGTCGGTGCTGGTGTCTACGGTCGCCGGGCGCGCACAGCTCGCGCGTGCGGCCCCAGACGAAACGGCCGCACCACGACAGGGGAGGGGAGTGGTCGATGCTCGACGACGAGGACCGCGGCTATCGGGACGGCCGCCGCGCGGGGGCGCGGTTCGCGCGCAACCCGACACGCGAGCCGAAAGATCCGGCGATCCCGCGGTGGGTGAGCGATCCGCATGTCTACCTGCGCTTCTGGCAGGAAGGCTGGGTGCAGGGCATGTCCGATCCGGACGGCACCCGGCTGCGGCATCCCCCGCAGCCGATCCGAATCCACACCACCGCACCGGCATCGTCCGCGACCGAGCAGCCCTGCTCTGTGGAGGAAAACTGAGCCGGGCCGCGAAGTGTGATCGACAACCGGCTGTGCACCGCGGTACTGAAGGCGATGCCGCTGCCGGACATCGCCCTCGACGCCGTGGTGGCCGGCATTCCGCTGCTGACCGGTCAGAACACGACGCGGGGCGGCGGGTCCATCGACCTCGCCTGGGGACCGGAGAGCCCGAACCCGTGGGATGAGCACGGCCCCGGCTGGCTGTAACCCCGTATGCGCCCATCACGGAGGCACCGGTCGCGGCCGGTCCCCGCAGGACCGACCCGCCGGTACCCAGCCGGGATGTCCCCGCACCCACGGCGCGCGGGGACGTGTCATCTGCGCAGTTCACGGCAGGTGTTCGGGGTCGCGCAGCGGGTCAGTCGGTGCTCTGGCTGTGCTGGCGGGCACGCCGGTAGGCGTAGGTGCAGGCAGTCAGCAGGATCGTCGAGCTCAGCAGGATCGGTAGTTTCGCGGTCCAGGACGAGGCGGAGGCGAGCGCGGCCGCGCCGAGCATTAATGCGCCGCAGGCTTGGACGGCGAGCGCGGCGATCTTCGGGGCGGGTTCGGTGGCGGTGCGGGTCCACACGAATCCGGCCAGCAGCACCAGCGCTCCGAGCATCAGCACGACGGTCACGATCACAGGGGCCTCCTGGCAGGTGGACTCAGCGGCGGGTGTGCCGGCGCTGTTGGTTCTCGGCGAGGGCGAGCCCACCGGCGTCGTCGCCGGTGGGCTCGCCGCGCAGCTGACGGCGGTCGACGGTGATGCGGAGCGCGTGTCGGTGCCCTCCCTCGCTGGTCTCCTCTTCGGCTGCTTCCCCGCGCGTGGCGTCATGCCTTGCTGTCGCCGGGACCGTAGGCGCTCCTGCATGCGGTCAGGAAGGACAACATGCCGCCGAGTGTGAGTGCGGCGGTGTCGGCGCCGAACGGGACGATGAGCAGCCCTGCCAGCGCGGTGGCTGTGAGGAGCGAGGTCAAGGGATGTCCGTACCACCATCGGTAGCGATGCGGCGGCTGGGGATTTGAATCGTTGGTGTGCATTCGTCCTCCGTGCGGTTGAGACTGAGGGTGAGATCAGGCTGCGGAGCGGTGATCGGTCAGCAGGTATTCGACGAGGGCATAGCCACGGGGAAGGACTTCCTTTCCGACGCGCCCCAGCTTCGGGGTGATGATGTGCTTGCGCCAGCGGTAGAGCCGGTTGCGCGCGGCGTTCTCGGTGATTTCCATCGCGGCTGCGGCATCGCGGATGTCGAATCCGTGGGACACGATTTCCAGGATGGGCCGAACGTCACTCGGGGCTCCCTGGATGAGTTGGAAGACAGCGTGGCGCAGGAACTCCTCGTCCTGGTCGAAGCTCTGATCGGGCCTCTCGAAGCCTTCGTTCTTGGCAGCGCGTTCGTCTTGGCGGCGGCGGCGGTGCTCGACCCAGTCCTTCAGGATCTGCCCCTTGGTCAACAGGCATCGGTTGACGAAGAACGTGGTCAGGGAGGACTGCGATGAGTTCCACGCGCGCCGGTCAACCACGTTGGCCAGGAACGGGCGGAAGGCTCGGCTGATCATCTCGAGCGCGAGCTCTTCCCTGGTGTCCTTGCTCTTGGCCAAGAAGTCCAGGTCTTCGGAATCGAGTTGCACCGCCGCACCGAGTGGGCCCGCGCTCGCGATCCGCCCGTCTTTAAGCATCGCGAGGAGTTGGGGAAGAGCGATGGTGTACAGCTCCTGCGCGAGTGCCGCGCAGGCAGGAGTGAGGCGGTCGCGCGCATCGAATGCTCCTACCTCCTGTGCGGACTCCAGGAGAGCGCCGAGCCGGTCGTTCTGCTGGTGATGTTGCTCTACGGTCATGAAAATCCTTCGTGGTGTTCATCGTGTCCCGCGTGTCTGCATTCCTTACGCGCGAGTACAACCACGGAGTGGTTGTACCTGCGGCTTATTGCGATTTTTCGATTTCCATCTCGCAAAGTGAGACGCATCACAAGTAGTGCGATCGGGTGGTCTCAAGTTGGAGACCGGAGCTCAACGATCACCGCTGTCGGTGGGGCGACGAGAACAGCTTGAATGACGTAGCCGCGACAGCGCTGCGACGCGCAAACCGATGTCGCCACGGCACCTACATCAGGGGACGTGTCAACTACCTGGTCAGCTTCGGCACAATGCCACGGTGATGCGTATTTTCCGGGAGTTGCACAACAGTGGTGACGATCCGATCCTCCGCAAGCAACGGCAGGACCTGTCGCCGACCAAGGACGAGGGGGACTTGTTCGCTCACCGCCCGAGTCCCCGCAAGATCCGGGTACTGCTCGACGTCGAGAGCCTGTCGGAGGACACTTCCACACCGGTGCAGCTGTTCGAGGCGTTGATCGAGCATCCGCGGGTGTTCCGCCTCGATGTCGAGACCAGCACGATCACCTCGACCGAGCATTCCGAGACCGCGCGAGCCGGCCTGTTGAGGGTCCGAGCCGTCCCCGTAGTTGCCGGTGAGTCCACGGACCGTGGCGTGGGGTATCACTGGTCCATCGACGACGAGAATCCGCACCCGGATGGCTCGACCACCCAAGCGGCCAGCGCTTCGACGTACCCCTGGCAGCAGGTCTACGAGACGATGCAGACCGTCGACAGGCTCGCTGCCCGAGGCCATACGGTTGATGTCGGCGTCGACGAGGCAGTGACCTGTGCGGTCGTGGCCGAGGTGGCCCGCTCCGCTGGTTTCGATCTGCTGATCTCCGAAGCACCGGCGGCGGCCGCGCGGTTGCTGCCGATGCACGATCGGATGGTGGTGGTCTCCCGCTCGGAAGCGGTCCCGATCATCGCGCACTATCTGCGCCGTCAGCACATCTTCCGTACCGGCCCGCGGCTGGTGAGAACACACAGCCGCCACGACTACTACGCCGACTCGGTCCACGCCCTTGCTCCGGCACTGCGCGGCTGGGAAACGCGCTTCGCCGCTGTGAGTGGTGTGCCGGCGGAGATAACCGAGGAGGTGTGGTCGCGGTATCTCACTGCCAGGAGCCGGCTGGCCCGCGTGCTCGAATGCCGCGACGACATCATCTGGAGTCTGGGCAGCTATCTCACCAAGCCTGTGCTCGAGGACTGTATGGACGACTTCGACCACCTGCTGCTGTTGCTGTGCGGGGCGGTGGACGTGGTCGCCCGCGCGCTGCACGTGGCGCTGGGTCTGCCGAAAGAGTCCGCCCGCAATGCCAAGCTGCACGGGCGCTGGTACACCCGCGAGGTCGCGGAGCGTTACGGCGCCGAGCCGGCGGAGAGCGCCACCATCGCGGAACTGTCTCGGCTCCAGCGGGACCTGCGGGTGATCTTCGAACTGCGCAATTCCATCCACAACGTGCAGATCCGCCCGGCGCTGATGCTCGGCTCACTGCGCGAGCCGGACGCGCCGCGCGGGCAAGCACCCTTCGGCGCGCACATCACCGCGGACATCGTCGCCGAGCTCGAGAAGATCGGTCCCAAGATCGCGAACGCGTGGGGATTCGAGCCAGCCTTCGACGGAGGATGGGCCGCGGATCTGTGGACGGTCGCCGACAAGGCCGTCGCAACGGCCTTCCGGTTCCTGGATCTGCTGAGTCTGCTCGTGCTGCGCAATCCTCTACCGGAAACTACTTCGGCGCTGCTGGCCGGCAAGGTCCCGGATACGCTGCCGCATCCGGTTCCGTGGGAGGGCTACGACGACTACCTCCCCATCCTTCTCGGCCTGTCCATTCCCGCTGATCGAACCGTCCCTGACGACCCGTCGGATGCGTGATCGCGCGGGGGAGGGCCTCCAGGTCGGTCGGGTGCACGGACGGGCTTATCGCAGCGCTGAAGGGCCCCTGTGAATGCCTGGTCGCAGGATCATGGGTTCGACATCGTCGCCGCAGTCCGATATCACGAGGTTGTGCCGACGAACCATATTGCCCCCAGCTTCACCGCCGGGACCGCGTTGCAGAAGGCGCTGGCCGCTATCGGCGACGACTGCATGATCTTGACCGACGTCGATGATCTCAGCTGGGGTCCGATCGACGCGCCGTCGCTGCGCCGTCACCCATCCGGTTGGTGGTTCAGCGATGTCATCGCGGGGCGACATCATCCGTGGATGCCGGCTTTCGGACGGTGGGATCCACGCTTCATCGACGCATCGACTCCGACGGTTTTCTGGTTCGGCAGACGATCCGCTGAAGAACTGTGCAGCTTGCTGTGTTTTGCGAGCACTGCCGAGGGTCGACCCTGGTCACTGATCGACGTCACCGAAAACAGTGGCTCCGGGAGTGTCTCGTCCACGGCGCCATCGGAATTGAGCCAGCTCGTCGACACTGCGCGTCCGGTTGATACCAGCAAGTCTGCCGAACTGGCCGAGCGTTGGCGAACGCTTCAACACGAGAACGCACCGTTTCGGGTGCTGACGGGTTCGACCCTGAGGTCAGCGCCGGCGGATCACTTCGACGAATTGTTGCTTCAGCGCACGCCGATGCTGCCGACACCGATGAGCCGAGTGGTCGCCGAAGCGATGGGCACGAACCCGTCAGGGCCGGTGGCCGACTACGTGTTGAGGGGACGGTTGATCGCGCTGATATCCGAGGGGAAGATCGCCGCAGAGGGCAACCCCAGCACGATGGAATCGTGTCTCATATACCGTGCGAGCACGTGAACCCTGTTGCCGCAGGACGCGCGCGGTGCCAGAGAGCGAACCCCGTCGTACCGATAGTCGCGATGGCACCGAGGGGGAGGGCCCACCCGGTCGAGAAGTGAGCACTCGTCTCGACGATTGAGAAGTGATCACTGTGGAGGATTGGACCTTGATCAGTCAGCTGCACCATTCAGCTTCGAGAAATCTGCCACTTCGCCTTCTGATCAGTTGAACAGGGCAGAATCTGCTCGTGATCGCTTGGGATCTGACGGTCTTCTACCGGCGTGGTGACTCCGGTGGTGGGCAAGGACTGCACGGTCTGAACAACAGTGACTCCGTTGCGCAGGCAGTACGCGATGCGGTGCGAGCGGCCCGGGAGTGGGCGGACAGAACCGGCAGCACCATCAAGGCGGTTCCGGGCCGTTTGCTGATCAACGGGGTGCAGGGGCCGATCGATCTTCCCGGCCTCGATGGTTCGTTGCCTCTGGATGAGGTCGCGGCCGGAGCCGAAGACGCGCTGCACCAGTGGCACGTTCAGCAACGTCATGCCGTCCCCGAGGGCGAGAGCGCTAGTGCGATCGAGCCGGAAGACGACGGCACCGCACCGCGGTCCGCCACCCGCGGCGGTGACCTGACCGTGTTGTGGCAGGACCTCGCTGCCAGCGGCGCCCTCGACGACGTGGCAGCAGGAGCCAGCGAGGACGATCTCGACGCCGCCGAGAACCACACCGACTATCAGTGGCCGGACGAGGTCCGTGAGCTGTTCCAGCTCCAAGGCGGAGGTATCGAGATCGTCCCGATGTTCCGGCTGCTCTCCCTCGACGAGACCGTCACGACATGGGACATGTGGACGCAGATCAACGACGAGCTACGGGAGCGCTGGCCGGAAGGCTCCGCCCCTGACGAGGCAGCGATCCGGTCAGCGCCGGCGGGTAGTCCGGCCGAAGTGTTCATCCCCGACCTGATCCCCATCGCCGACGATGCTGCCGGTACTTCCCTGTGTGTCGACACCCGCCCCGGCGACCTGCACGGCTGTGTTGTCGAGTACTCCGCATCCGCAGGTGGTTCACGCCCACTGTGGGTCTCGGTCAGCGCCATGATCGAGACCGTCGTCGACAGCATCCGGAATCGACGTCCACTCCATGACGGCTGGACAGCGACCACAACGGGAACGTTGAGCTGGCAGTCGAACGACTGAAACGTCACGAAAAACGTGAGTGGATCTGGGCCTTGCGCCGATCGAACCGCTGAACAGACTGAGGTGACCGAACTTGCTCATCTTTCGACCGGACCCGACAGCAGCTTGTGTGCAGGTTGGGTGCGGGCCGGACTCGATCACCGCCGGCAGATTCTGAACGGGGAGGATCGCGGGGCAGGGTCAGCGGCTTTCGTCGATTTCCACCTCGGGGTGAGGTGCTGGTGGCAGGAAGTTCGGTCTTCTGAACGTGATTCGCGGGACGGTCGGATCGTCACTTCGATGGATATAAACCGTCGTCGGCAGACTGATCCATTCACATGTCCAGAGCTTACCGAGGCGATACACCTGCGGAGCCGACCCCGCTGCCCGTGCCGGTCTGAAGGGCCCCACCACATGGTCGTCAGCAAAGCTCACGTGAATGTCGGTGTCGGGGCTGGCCGTTCCTGAGATCACCCACCATGTGGGATGTGGAACATCGCCGGCGAATTCTTCTTCGAACGCGGTCATCGCCTTGTGGTTCGGCTCGTTCCAGATCGAGAGACCGCGACGTTCGGCGTCATACAGCATGCGAAGTTTCTCTTCGCGTGCGATCAGGTACTTGCCGTCCTCGCGGTACTGCATCACCACGTTCGACACCGGGAGTGTGAGGCGATCGATGTGCATGAACCCATGATCCCCGCGTGGGGTGCATCCGCTACCGGGATCCGGTAGCGGACCTTCGACGACACCGGCAACAGCGCCCGCCGACATGCGTCCCTACCGCCGGTCGAGCGCGCAGTCGCGCTCCTGCAACCTTGCCGCCGCAGCGGTGCACACTGTGGCATGGTGCCCTCGCGGTGTGATCCTGGGTCGGCTGTGTGAACGGGCGTGCCTGTGGTGGTTAGAGTGGGTGCACGGTGGCTCCGTGCCCGAGAGCGTCGCCTCTCGGATTGCCTAGTGCACGGAGATAGTCATGTCGTTCGACAACGAACACTCCCGCCCCCAGGATCTGAAGACTTCCTCGGTTGTGCCTACGCGGCGGCGTCTGTTGACAGTGGTGGTCGACGGGTGGGTGATCGAAGACCGATCGATCGTGCCCCCAACCGTGGGGGACACGGTGTCGGTGGCGTTGCAGTTCCACCGGTACACACCGGATCCGGCCGATCCGCGGATCTGCACGGTGCGGGCCTACGCGCAACCGCTCGAGGCAGGCGCGCCGCCGATCGTCGACAGTGACGGGCGGTGGTGGTGGACGATGATGCTGCGCGGCGACGGGTGGAGCGCAGTGTGCCGATCGGAACGGCCGCTGATCGAGCATGTCGAGGTCACCGGGATGTTCTTCGCCCATACCGAGCTCGGCAGCGGCACCGCCCGCGGGTTGGTGCGGCGGGTGCAGTTGATGACCGGCGAGACCACCTACGATCCCCACACCCGCAGTTGGGCAGCGGTGGCGGACGAAGACATCCGGTACACCGACATCGACGCCTCGCCGCGGTGGTTCGATCGCCCCGACCCACCGGACCCGGCGCACGCCGACCATCGTGTCGAGCGTCAGCTGGGGGTGCTGATCGAGCTGGATCTCGACGCCGCCGAACCCGCCCCGCTACGACCGCGGGTGCGTCCCGGGACACTCAACAGCCACGGCGGGGTGCTGTGGACGCTCGACCGGCAACTGCCGGTCCTGCTGCAGATCGACGACCCGGCCGGCGCCGCGGAAGTGACCGAGCATCTTCTGCCCCTCTCCATCGCCACCACGACCTTTTCGCCGCCACGGGGGCGGGTAGTTGCCGACGCGTCGGGCTGCTGGGTCGTCGCCGAACAGACGGTACTGCGCTGCACCCTCGATGCGGCCGGTGCCCTCGAAGTGCACCGAATCGATCTGGGCCACCGTATGGCAGCGGCCACGGCCTGTGGCTCGGTGCTGCTCACCGCGGGCGAGGGCGTGTTTGTGCTGCGTCCCGGCACCGAACCGCGGAGGGTGGAGTTGCCGACCGCACGATGGGTGGCGGCTACCTCGGAAGCGTTCGTCGCGGTGGTGCCGGCCGTGCCCGAGGATTGCGCGGCGCCATTCCCGCGGATCTATCGTATGGTGCGCATCGATCTCGACGGCACGGTCACCGACGGACCGCAGATGCCGTTGTCGTTTCCTGTTCGTGTCGGCTCCACCGGTGACCGGATGGCCATCTACGATCGCCGCGGTGTGGCGGTGTCGATCGGTGCGGATCTGAGGAGCACGCCTGTGCCCGCTCTCCCGGGTCGGCCGCTGGCGTTCGGTGGAGCCGGGGACCATCTGTGGATGACCACCCACCGTCCCGACGGCACCGGGAAGACCGGCTGGTGGCCGTTCGACAGCCCGGACGAGGTCCCGGCCCGCGAGCACGGGCGGTGGCTGCTGGTGCTGCTCGATCCCGCCACGTATCGGGTCGTCGCGGCGGCGGCGATCGACGATCCGGAACCGGCAGTGACGATCGACGAACAGGAAAGGGTGTGGGTGGCTACCAAGAAAGACGTGCTTCTCCTCGATCCTGCCGGCACACTCGTCGAACTCGACGTGGCTGCACGGCTGCGCACCGAGTAGATCTGCCACGGGCGGTGACTCGCCCGGCAGCAGGGCACGCCGGGGATACGTCCCCCTCGCCGGTCGAGTGCGCAGTCGAGATCCTGGAACCTCCGCATGCAGGGTTAGCGCAGTTCGGTGTGCAGTGGTCGCCGAAATTTACTGGGGACGTGGTGGATCGGCCTGGTGATGGGTGAGGAGTTCGGCGAGAGGAATGGGTGGTGGGAGGGCGCCGGTGGGAGAGTGCACGGCGATGATGTTGGTGGCCCATACGGTGCCGTGACCGTCGATGGTGACATCCGGTGTGGGGGTGCGTGTTTCGGTGCGGGCGATCACTTGTCCGGTGGAGTCGGTGAGGCTGAGCAGCCAGTAGCGGCGGTTGTCGTGCCGGTACGCGTCCGTGTCGCAGGCAGGCCGCCGATGCAGCGGGTCCAAGAACAGGTCAGCGGTCTTCTTCGATCACGCTCGTTCATTTCGTCCGGGACGAAGACCCACCCAGGAATGTCCGAGCCCGCAGAGCCTCCGCCGATCGCGGTGGACAAGCACCTCCGGACGCTCACCCGGTCAGGACGCGGTCGGTTTCGTCTCGGATCGCGGTGTCGCCGTCTCGAGGTTGTCGAGCATCGTGGCCAGCGTCCGCAGGACGGTCTCGTAGTCCTCGGAGGAGACACCTTCGGTCAGGATCTGCGCGGTGCGCGCTTGCGTGCGGCTCATCTGCTCGAGCAGCTCGCGGCCCGCATCGGTGATCCGCATGGCGGTGGTACCCGAGGCGACCGGATCGAGGCGCAGCCAGCCGTTGTCGGTCAGGGAGGCGAGCAGGTCGTCGATCCGGGCGGGGGTATAGAAGGCGGCGGCTTCCGCGGAGAACTGTTCGAGGGTCAGATCGGGGTCGTCCTGTGCGGTGCGAAGGGCCTGCCAGTGGCCACGGCCGACGCCGTGTGCTTGGTGCAGGGCTTGGTCCACATAGCGGTGCAGGGCGTTGTCGACGGATTTGATCAGGTAGCCGAGCGGCGGTGTCGTGTTCATGCGTGTGCTCCCTACGCTGGTGCCCGCACCGTGCGGCGCGGTCATCGGGTGGCGGCGGCGTTGGTGTCCTCGCGGCCGCGACGGTGGTGGTGTGGTGCTGCGGTGCGCTCACCGGCTGCGGCGAGGGTGCCCGCAGCCGGGTGGGTTCAGCGCTGTTCGTCGGTGACCAGGCGGTAGAGCACGTATCCGACGAACCATGCGGTGAGAAGAACGCAGAGCACGAGAAGGATTTCGATCGCAAGGACCAGCATGCGGACTCCCTGGTTAGTGGGTACTCACTAACCATGATCGTAGGTTACCGTCAGGGCATGCCCGACCACGCCCCCACCGCACGTGATCGCATCCTCGACGCCGCGGCGAGCATCATGCGCGACCGCGGGATCGCCAAGGCAACCACCAAGCAGATCGCGGCGGCCGCCGGCTACTCGGAAGCAATGATCTACAAACTCTTCGACGACAAGGTCGACCTGTTCCTCAGCGTCCTGCGCGAACGAGTGCCCACCGTCGACATTCTCACCCGCACCGACCGCACCCCCGGTGACGCCGACACCCTCGACGGCAGACTGCGGGCGACGATCGAGCAGATCACCTCCTTCTACCGGCAAACCTTCGCAATCGGCGCCTCCCTGTTCTCCGACGCCGCCCTGCTCGAACGCCACCGCGAAGCCGTCATCGCGCACGGCGCCGGCCCGGCCCTGCTGCCCGCCGCCGTGGCCCGATTCCTCGAGCACGAACAGCGCGCCGGCACCGTGGCCGCCGACGCCCCCATCGACGGAGTCGCCGCATCGATCGCCGGTGCCTGCTACCTACGGGCGTTCCTCGAACAGTTCTACGGACCCGACCATCCCCAGCAGCCGATGACCGAGTTCGCCGCCTCGATCATGGCCACGGTCCTGCCCGCCCTGACCGCACACCCCGCCGCGTCCACCCCCAGCGACTGACCCCACAGCCACCACCAGCGTCGTCGGCGTTCAGTCCGTCGGCGGGTGTGGGGTGAGGCCCACGGGCACCGCGCGGTTGAGCCATTTTCGCGGCGCGTCGATTTCCTCGAAGTACTCGCGCCCCCAGACGGGTCTGTCGGCGACGGATTGCAGCCTGAGTGTGGCGTCGCCGGCCGCGGTGGTCAGCACGGTCACGCACATACCGTCCGTGGCGCAGGCGCAGTCATCGGATTCGACCCGCATAGCCAGGCCCCAGGTCGGGTCGGTCAGCGCCGATACGAGTTCATCGTGCCGTTTCGGTACCGCGGGATCGTATTCGAGCCACATCTTGGTGGTGTCCGGGCCGCCGGCATACGCATAGGTGCGGTGGGCGGAACTGAACGAGGTGAAGATCGCGATCCGCCGCAGGAGCATCGACTCCATCCGCACGCGGGGTTCCGGTGACACCGATGAGGGATGGTCCCTGAGTGCGAGCTCTGCGGGGGTCCACCGCTTTTCGTGCCACAGCGGTGTGCCGTTGCCCTGCACCTGGCGAGAATGTGCGCTCCGCAGCGCATTCCAGTCGGTGTCGGCGGAACCTCGAATGATCACGCGTGCATCTGTTTCGACGAGGCCCAGCACAAGGTCACGACCGTGGATGTGCAGAATGCGCACGCCGAATCCGGCCGCCGGACTCCCGCCGTCTGCGCCCGGGAGACAGACCTCGAGGAATGTGGCGCTGACGTCGACCTTTTCGGTCGCCCCGTCCAGGAACACGATCGGCACGTGGGCCTTGCTCAACCGGATGCGTTTGACGTGGAAAGGATGTGCGGACGGGCTTCGGATCTCTCCCAAGGCGCGGAACACGGTGGCTTCGAGTTCCTGCTGGGCGGGATCGGTCGAGTGGAGAAGCGCCGGGCAGGGGCGATGTTGCATGCGAAAGGCGATGTAGGAGCGCGATTCTCCGGTGCACGTCTGAAAATTGATGGTGGGCATGTGTCAGACCAGTCTCTGCGTTGCTCACCTCAACGCGGTTCTGTAGACGTGGGCACAAGCCGAACACTCGGGAACATCACTTGTCTCTGTCCCAGCGCCACGGTGAGTGTCGCCACTGGGAAACGGTTCACAAGCAACCGCCGCACAGCGTAGCGGCACCGGTGAGGCCGGGCAATGCGGAGGGGAAGGATCGCCGGCTGCCTCCAGTCGGACTGTGCCCCGGAGCCGAACGCCGGACCTGTTCGGAGTCGTCCACCCCGGCGCAGTCCCCGCACAGTCACTCAAGGTGGGAACCTCGACGGCATCAAGACTGTGATTTACCATGTGATCAGGAGGTGGATTGCTATGACAACCGCTCACCCACGCCCCGACCTCGCCGCCTACAACGACGCCGCCCGCATGACCCAATCACAGCTGGTCACCGCACTGCGCGACCTGCTCGGCGCCAAACTCGTCGCCTACCTGGGGAAGGTCAAGGAAACCCGCGCGGTCCGCCAGTGGGCCGAGGGCACCCGCACTATCAACAACGACACCGACGTCGAACGCCTGCGCATCGCCTACCGCGCCGCCCGGCTGATCGCCGAACGCGACACCCCCGCCGTAGCGCAGACGTGGTTCCAGGGCCTGAACCCGATCCTCGACGACCGCCCGCCGGCGCTGCTGCTGCGCGAAGGCGAGCTGTCCGACGTCGGCCCGAAGGTCCTCGCCGCTGCCCGGCAGTTCGCGACGGTCGGATGAGCGCACCGGACCGCACGCTGATCTCCACCTCGCGCGGGGATGTCCGCTGCGTCCACGTCGACGGTGTGGCCGCCTACCGGGTCGGCTACTCGCCGACCTCGTGGGCACCGTGGGAGTTCGCCACCGACGGGCGCTTCACCGGCAGCGGCACGATCAGCGGATGGTTCGTCGTGCCCGGCGACCCCGAATCGGTGGCCACCCTGCGCACCCTGTCCGGCCCCATGCGATCCGACACGGTCTGCTCGACCTCGACACCGCGGCGATCCGCAATGCCCGCCCGCGTGCCCTGACCCGGGCGATCTCCCAGTGGATCAACACTCTCTCCGATCCCGGCGGTGAGCCGGTGGCCGGCATCGAGTTCGAGTCCCGGCACGGTGACGGGTTGGTACTCTGGGCGCTGGACGAGCGTCCCGGTGACGGACCGGTCAGCAAGAACGTCACGGTGCTGGATTACGGCCCTGTCGAGGAGCACGATTCCGATCTGATCGAAGCGATGCGTCTGCACAAACTGGTCTGGGAGGACGACTGAATCATCGGCTCGCCCCGTGGCCGCCGCGGTGTTCCTGCGCCCGACCTGCGTTTTCCCGCGTGCTGTGAACGTGCCACGGTCTATGTAGGAGCGTAGCCCCCTCGAACCACTGGTCTGCCTTGCGGAGCAAGGAGAATGGAGGTGGGCGGACGCGGCCGGACCGGTGATCGGGCGGCGTGCGTACACGGACCTGCGCCTCGTGAGTGCTCGGCTACCGGAGGCGGGAGCGGTCGAGGAGTTCGGCGACATCGAGCAGTTCCGGCGGGTTCATGTGCTGGTGCGGCAAGGCATGCACCCCCGCAGCGGTGACCCACACGGTGCCGGCTCCGTCGATGGTGACGTCCGGGCGGGGACTGCGGATCGGGATGCTGGCGATCGGCTCCCAGGTGACCGGATCGAGGCGGGTGAACAGCCAGTATTGGTGGTGATCGGCGGGATACACGGCCGGCCCCGGCAGTGGCCACCACTGCCCACGGCCGGAACCGTCCGGGGGATGGCCGACGATCCAGAGCGGGTCATCGATCTGTCCGCCGCCGAGGACATGATCAGGCAGCGAGTTCGGCTGGGCGAGGGTGAGATCGTCGAGTATCCGGTATGCGAAGGTGCCGTCGACGATCGTCGGTGGAAGGCCGGTCAGAAACGGCCGATAGGACATCCCCGCGGTCTCCAGCGGCGCACCGACGGTCACGGCGGCGTGCAGATCGACCCGGACCAGGCGCGCCGCTCCGAGCGCGCCGGTGCTCGGGTCACGCCGGCGAAACAGCAGGACAAACCCACCTTCGCAGGTGGTCATCGATTCGAGGTCGCCCCACTGCTCGGCAGGATGCCTCACCAGGTCCTGTCCCGGGCGAGCGAGGATCAGCTCGGCGGCGCCGCGGTCCGGCACCGCCACGGCGAGAAGGGTCTGGCCATGGGCTGCACCGTCTCGAATCGGTGTATCGGTAATTGCCTCGACGGTGCCGCCCCGGGTGCAGTGGAAGATTCCGTCCCAGCCGCCCACCCAGCAGCCGTCGGCGTGTGCCCACACCGAGCGGGTGCGATCGGCCGGAGGAGTATCGAAGATCTGCCCGGGCACGATGTATTCGCGCACGCGCCGGCCGGCGTCGAGATGCACGACCAGGGGCAGCTCACGGTCGGCGATCCACAGGTCCGACTCGTGCGCGGATATCGCGGCGGGGATCATGCTCGGCCGCAGCGGCGGTGGCGGCACATCGGTCAAGTCGAGATCCACCAGCACGCCCACCTCGTGAGTGCGCTCGACCAGCGGGTCGGGGCCGCTGGGCCGGGCAACATGGGCGAACGATCGTGGGGACGTGGTGACCTGCCGATAGCGGCGGGTGCCGGGCACCGGCCGGAAGGGCGAGTGCGGCTGATCGACCTCGCGCCGGTACCGATCGGATGCGACGCGAATACGCCTGACCCGGCCGCGGATCCGCCCGATAGTGGCGTAGGACAGATCACCGATCAGCCGGCCGGTGACCTCGACCTGACCGAGCACCGGACGACGGGTGTACCAGGTCGCCGTCCACCCCACACCGCGCAGCAGCACGGTCCAGTCCCACCACTGCCGTCCGTCCCCGGGCTGCTGCAACGCGGGCTTTCCCGAATGTAGGGGCTCAGCCGCAGCGCGAAGCGTGACGATCGACGGATCCGCCGGATCGGCGGGCATCTCCTCGAACAACAGCGGAAACACCGCAATGGCACCGACCTCCGGGGGCGGTGTCTCCCCGTCTTCGATCGACACGGCGGTCACCAACACCGGTAGCCGAGTCTGCGGACGCCACACCTGGTCAGGCTCTGTCACCCTGCCAGCGTGCCCGACACGCTGCCGCCGCGCACGATCGGCGCTGCGGTCGACCGAGTCGCGCATTTGCACGAGTACTGTTGACACACCCGGGATCTGTCGATGTGCAGCAGCGTGTCCGGCCAGTCTTCGCTGCATCCCTACACCCGTCGACCTCGAGGACGAGTCGTAGCTGCCCGACGAAGTGGCCCGTCAGGCCCGGGCCGGTGACGGATGGGTCAAACTCATCGGCGACGCGATTCCCGGCGTATGCGGCGCACATGCGCACTCTGTACGGTACGCGCGCGTCGACGGGACCATCGGCGCTGCTGCCCACGAGGCCGGCATCCCGATCTACGCGGGCACCAGGTGCAGCACGGGCGCATCGCCGACAAGATCGCATCGCTCGTGCGCGTGGGTCTCGACCCGACCGAGGCGTACGCCGCGGCGAGTTGGAAGGCCCGCGCATGGCTCGGGCACCCGAGTCTCGAATCGGGGACGTCGGCGGATTTCGTCGTGTACCGGGAGGATCCGCGCAGCGACCCCGCGGCCGCGCGTCCCGATCTTGTGGTGCTCCGCGGCCGGGTGGTCTCGGGGCGCCCCGCGCGGCTGTAGAAAGGGTGCGCGGAGTCACCGGGTGCCGGTTTCGTCCTGGCTCGCGCGTCTGGCAGAATGGTTCGCTGTCGTCGCATCCGGTTACGTACCGCGCGGCGGTCACAGGCTAGAGGCAAAACCGGGCGTGCCAGAAGGGCGCGTCGTCCGAATTGCACGTGACACGCGCCTCGGCGCACCCCGAAGGAGAACACAGCAGTGGCTGTCAAGATCAAGCTCACCCGTCTCGGCAAGATCCGCAACCCGCAGTACCGCGTCGTCATTGCGGACTCGCGCACCCGTCGCAACGGCCGGGCCATCGAGACCATCGGCAAGTACCACCCCAAGGAAGAGCCCTCGCTGATCGAGATCGACTCGGAGCGTGCGCAGTACTGGCTGGCCGTCGGCGCGCAGCCGACCGAGCCGGTCCTCAACCTCCTCAAGGTCACGGGTGACTGGCAGAAGTTCAAGGGCCTGCCGGGCGCCGAGGGCACCCTGAGGAAGGCGGAGCCGAAGCCGTCCAAGCTCGAGCTGTTCCAGGCCGCTCTCGCGCAGGCCGAGAACGAGCCGGCTGCCGAGGCCGTCACGCCCAAGAAGAAGAAGGCTGCCAAGGAAGAGGCCGCCGAGGCGTCCACCGAGGCCGAGTCCACCGAGGCCGCCGAGTAATGAGCGCCGTGGTCGCCGATGCCGTCGAGCATCTCGTTCGTGGAATCGTCGCCCATCCCGACGACGTCCGCGTCGACCTGATCGCGGGCCGTCGGGGCCGCACCGTCGAGGTGCACGTCAATCCCGACGACCTCGGCAAGGTCATCGGCCGCGGCGGTCGCACCGCGACCGCGTTGCGGACCCTCGTCACCGGAATCGGTGGCCGGGGTATCCGTGTCGACGTCGTCGACACCGACCGCTAGGCGAGCGTCGATGGAGCTCGTCGTGGGCCGTGTGGCCAAGTCGCACGGCATCAGAGGCGAAGTCGTCGTCGAGGTTCGCACCGACGAACCCGAAGAGCGCTTCGCCGTCGGCGCGGTCCTGCGTGGCCGTAAGCCTCGCGACAGGCACCTGCACGAGTACACAGTGGAAGCCGCCCGGGAGCACTCCGGGCGGCTTCTGCTGCGCCTGCAGGGCATCGACGGTCGCGACGCCGCCGACGCACTGCGCGGGGTGCTGTTCGTCGTCGACAGCGCCGACCTTCCGCCGTCCGACGACCCGGACGAGTTCTACGACCACGAACTCGAAGGGCTGACGGTGCGGATCGTCGCCGGTCGCCCCGACGGCGGAACCGAGGTCGGCACCGTCCGCGAGGTCCTGCACACGGCCGCCGGCGAACTGCTGTCGATCCGGCCAGCCGGCCAGGAGCGCGGAGAGTTACTCGTCCCGTTCGTCACCGAGATCGTCCCGACGGTGTCGGTCCGGGACGGCGTGATCGAGATCGATCCGCCCGAAGGACTCCTCGACCCCGACTTCGGGGAACCGCCGTCCAAGAAGAAGAAGTCGACCGAGGGGAAGCAGTAGTCCGTGCGGCTCGACGTCGTCACCATCTTCCCCGAATATCTCGAACCCCTGCGCGTCGCCCTGCTCGGCAAGGCGATCGACAAGGGGCTCATCTCCGTCGGTGTGCACAACCTGCGCGACTGGACGCACGACGTGCACAAGGCCGTCGACGACGCGCCCTACGGCGGCGGACCGGGCATGGTCATGAAACCCACCGTGTGGGGACCGGCGCTCGACGACGTGCTCGCCGGGCCCGACGGTGAAACCGATCCCGACGTACTGCTCGTCGTCCCGACGCCCGCCGGTCGCCGCTTCGATCAGGCCACCGCACAACGGTGGTCGAAGGAGAAGCGGATCGTCTTCGCCTGCGGCCGCTACGAAGGAATCGACCAGCGCGTCTTCGACGATGCCGCGCGGCGCGTGCGCGTCGAAGAAGTGAGCATCGGCGACTACGTCCTCATCGGTGGGGAAGTCGCCGTCCTCGTCATGGTCGAGGCCGTCGTCCGTCTGCTGCCCGGTGTACTCGGCAATCAGGCGTCGCATCAAGAGGATTCGTTTTCCGACGGACTGCTCGAAGGGCCGAGTTACACTCGGCCGGCGGTGTGGCGCGACCTCGAGGTGCCACCGGTGCTGCTGTCCGGCGACCACGGCAAGGTCGCTCGCTGGCGCCACGAGCAGTCGCTCGAACGCACCCGCGAACGACGACCCGATCTGCTCCCGTCCGACGACTGACGCCGGGCCCGACGGTCCTCAGGGCCGGTGCGCGCTTCCGAGCGTCGTCTCGACCGCCAGCGTGACGGTCTCGCGCGCGTGTTGCGCGCTCCCGTCGTCCGTCGCGTCGTACATCGCCGTGTCGGGCAGGAAACCGGTGTCGTAGAAGGGATCCGACTCTTCGTAGGTGACGGTCTCCCGCGCCGCGACCACGACCGCGTACCGGTGGTCGTCGCCGAAGAACCCGGTGGACAGGTGCAGCCATTCACCGGCCGGGCAGCACATCCACCCCTGCTTCACACCCAGGTCCGTGGAGTCGCCGAGACCCTCGGGAAGCCCGAAACGCTGGTCGTATCCGTCGATGCCCTCGTCGGTGAACTCCACCAGATGGCCGACGATCCGGGCCGCGCTCTCATCACCGGAGGCACTGTCGCCGAGCAGATCGTCGTACCAGGTCAGCAGGTCCGACGCCGTCGTGGTCGTGTTCCACCACCAGGACCCCGGATCCGGGGGAGTTGTGCCGGTCAGGTTGTGCCGCTCCACGACGTGCTCGACGATCTCGGGACCACCGTAGGTTTCCCACAACAGCGTCGCCGCGTTGTCGTCCGACGACCGCAGCATCGACCGGATCAACTCGTGGTCCTCGTCGGCGAGCGTCGCCTCGCCCGTCACCTCGCGGTACAGGACCTCCTCGGCGATGAACAGCTTCACCGTCGAGGCGGTCTCGAAGGGTTCGTCCGAACCGCCGAGCACGCGGGTCCCGGATTCACGGTCGAGCACGGCGACAGTCAGGCGCGCTCCGCGCCTGTCGGCGAGCGCGACGGCCGCGTCGATCTGTCGGGGCAGTCCGGCCGTCGACAGCGTCACGGTCGATTCGTCGGAATCGGTGTCCGTCACCGAGGCGAGACCGAGCGCCTCGTGCGGGAGCGGATGGGAGTCCATCGATTCGCAGCCGGATACGGCCAGTGCGGTGGCCACGCACAGCATCATCGCGCCCGATCGTGCGCGTCCGCGCCCGTGCTTCATGTCCGGTTCCTGCATTCCATTGTGCTGTGGACGATAGCGCCGGTCCACCCGGCAGCCTGCACGGACCCCGCTCGCGAGCGCGAGTGCCGTTACGCGCGCGGGCGCCCCACGGTCACAGGCGCGGGCGGGGGACGGCAACTGTAGGGTCGTTCGACGTGACGACCGAACTCGACACCGTGAACCAGCGGATCGCCCAGGAACTCGACGTCCGCGAAGACCAGGTCGCTGCGGCCGTGGGACTGCTCGACGGCGGCGCGACCGTGCCGTTCGTCGCGCGCTACCGTAAGGAGGCGACCGGCGGGCTCGACGACGCCCAGCTGCGCACCCTCGAGGAACGCCTCCGCTATCTGCGTGAACTCGACGAGCGCCGTGTCGCGATCCTCGAATCGATCGAGGCGCAGGGCAAGCTCGACGACACGCTGCGCGGACAGATCATGCTCGCCGACACCAAGGCGCGGCTCGAGGACATCTACCTGCCGTTCAAGCCGAAGCGGCGCACCAAGGCGCAGATCGCGCGCGAGGCCGGTCACGAACCCGTCGCCGACGCGCTCATCGGCGACCCCACCACCGACCCCGCCGGATACACCTCCGAGCAGCTCGACGGTGCGCGCGCCATCCTCGTCGAACGCTTCGCCGAGGACGCGGACCTCGTCGGCGAGCTCCGCGAGGCGATGTGGACGCGCGGCAAGGTGAGCTCCACCGTGCGGTCCGGCAAGGAGAACGACGGCGCGAAGTTCTCCGACTACTTCGAGTTCTCGGAACCGTTCACCCAGCTGCCCTCGCACCGCATTCTCGCCCTCCTGCGCGGCGAGAAGGAGGAGGTGCTGTCGCTGTCGTTCGATCCCGAGATCGACGAGCCGGTGCCCGGTGAGCGCACCTACTACGAGGGCCGGATCGCGACGCGCTTCGGCATCGCCGACGAGGGACGCGCCGCCGACAAGTGGCTGCTCGACACTGTGCGGTGGGCGTGGCGCACCAAGCTGCAGATGTCGCTGTCGCTGGACATCAGGATGCGGCTGCGGCAGTCCGCCGAGAAGGACGCGGTCGACGTCTTCGCCGCCAACCTCAAGGACCTGCTGCTCGCCGCACCGGCCGGAACGCGACCGACGATGGGCCTCGACCCCGGCTACCGCACCGGCACGAAGGTCGCTGTCGTCGACGCGACCGGCAAGGTCGTCGACCACGCCACCATCTATCCGCATCAGCCGCACAACAAGCGTGACGAGGCCCTCGCGGTGCTCGCCGCGCTGGTCGCGCGGCACGGTGTCGAACTGATCGCCATCGGCAACGGCACGGCGTCGCGTGAGACAGACGCTCTCGCAGCCGAACTCGTGTCGCTGGCGAAGGTGCCCGGGCTGACGAAGATCGTGGTGTCCGAGGCGGGCGCGTCCGTCTACTCGGCCTCCGAGTACGCCACCAAGGAACTCCCGGATCTCGACGTGTCCATCCGTGGTGCGGTCTCCATCGCGCGCCGCTTGCAGGATCCACTCGCCGAACTGGTCAAGATCGACCCGAAGTCGATCGGGGTCGGCCAGTACCAGCACGACGTGTCCGAGACGATGCTCGCGCGGTCGCTGGGCGCGGTCGTCGAGGACGCGGTGAACGCCGTTGGCGTCGACGTCAACACGGCATCTGTCCCGCTGCTGTCGCGGGTCTCGGGGATCACCGGCTCGCTCGCGGAGAGCATCGTCGCCCACCGCGACCAGAACGGTCCGTTCCGTGCACGGCGAGCGCTCGAGGACGTTCCGCGACTCGGCCCGAAGGCCTTCGAACAGTGCGCGGGCTTCCTGCGCATCCCCAACGGCGACGACCCGCTCGACGCGTCCGCGGTGCACCCCGAGGCGTATCCGGTGGTGCGGCGGATCGTCGACCGGACCGGCAGCAGCGTCCGCGAACTGCTCGGCAACATCGCGACCCTGCGGAAGCTGCGCGCCGACGAGTTCGCCGACGACCGCTTCGGTGTCCCGACCGTCACCGACATCATCTCCGAGCTCGAGAAGCCCGGCCGCGACCCGCGTCCGGAGTTCAAGACCGCGACGTTCGCCGCCGGTGTCGAGAAGGTCGCCGACCTGAAGCCCGGCATGGTCCTCGAAGGAGTGGTCACCAACGTCGCGGCCTTCGGTGCGTTCGTCGACGTCGGTGTGCACCAGGACGGCCTCGTGCACGTCTCCGCGATGTCGCGCAGCTTCGTGAAGGATCCGCACGACGTCGTCCGGTCCGGTGAGGTCGTCAAGGTGAAGGTTCTCGAGGTCGACGTCGCGCGCCAGCGCATCGGTCTGACGCTGCGCCTCGACGACGAGGTCCCCACCCCGGGCGCCGAGAAGTCGGGCGGCCAGCCGCGCGGAGGTGGCCGTCGCCCCGGAGGTCAGGGCAGCGGCAACCAGGGCGGCGGTCGTGGACGCAGCGGTCAGGGCAATCGTGGGCAGCAGGGCCGTGGCGGCGACCGCCGTTCGACGCCGGCCGCCTCCGGATCCTTGGCCGACGCCCTGCGACGCGCCGGTTTCGGCAACAACTGACGCGAATCACCGGGTCACTCCTGCAATGCTGTGGACATGAGATCCACGGTGGCCGGGGTGATCCGGTGATGCTCGACTGGATGCGGCGCGAGATCGTCGATCAGGGCCGCCTGCCGCTGCTGTTCTTCTTGCTCGGTTTCGTGGCCGCGTTCGTCTTCATCCGGATCAGCGTGCGGTTGATCCGCGCGCAGGTGCGCTGGTGGCCCGGCAACATCACCCCGGGCGGTCAGCACGTGCACCACGTGGTGTTCGGTGTCGTCACGATGGTGATCGCCGGTGGGGGACTGATCGCGATCTCGGAGGACGCGAACCGCGTCGCCGCGTGCATCCTCGCGGCGCTCTTCGGAGTCGGTGCCGCACTGACACTCGACGAGTTCGCGTTGATCTTCTATCTGAACGACGTGTACTGGGAAGAACAGGGACGGGTGTCCGTCGACGCCGTCTTCGTGGCGATCGCCGTGACCGGGATGTGGTTGCTCGGTCTGCGACCGTTCGAACTCGGGGACACCACGAACTTCGAGGACAGCGGTGACTGGGCCGGACGGGCCGCGCTGGTGGTGGCTGTGCTCGTGAACCTCCTGCTCGCCGCGATCGTCCTGGCGAAAGGAAAGATCTGGACGGGCCTGGTGGGGCTGTTCGTCGTTCCGCTGCTGTGGGTCGGCGCGATCCGGCTCTCCCGGCCCGGCGCGCCCTGGGCTCGCTGGCGGTACGGCAAGCGGCCCCGTCGCATGGCGCGCGCGCTCGAACGCGAACGTCGACTGCGGCGCCCGGTGATCCGCGCCAAGATCTTCGTGCAGGATCTCGTCGCGGGCGCACCGACGCTCGAAACCGTGCGGGGCAGTGTCGAGCACTCGCGCACCGCGACCGAGGCCGAACTGGACCGTCGCGTCAAGCCGGCGCCACCGCCGATTTCATCGATCGATGTTCCGTCTGGCACAATGGACGGGTTGCCCCGTTCGGGCACGCCTACCTGACCTGGGCACGAACCGGTCGAGCCCGCCACACGGCGGTCGCCGCCAGGTTCCTCTGCTCGAGCGAACAAGAGGATGAAAAACCGATGAACACCCTGGACTTTCTGGACGCCAAGTCGCTGCGCGACGACATCCCGGACTTCCGTCCCGGCGACACTCTCGACGTGCACGTCAAGGTCATCGAGGGCAGCAAGGAGCGTGTGCAGGTCTTCAAGGGCGTCGTGATTCGGCGTCAGGGCGGCGGCATCCGCGAGACCTTCACCGTCCGCAAGGTTTCCTTCGGCGTCGGCGTGGAGCGCACCTTCCCGGTCCACAGCCCCAACCTCGCCAAGATCGACGTGCTGACCCGTGGCGACGTCCGTCGCGCGAAGCTCTACTACCTGCGTGAGCTGCGCGGCAAGGCTGCCAAGATCAAGGAGAAGCGCTGATCTTCGGCCGCTGACCAGCCCCTCGGGCTGCTCGGCACGGCTCCCGAGCCACCCGATACAGCATCCGACGACCCGGCCCGGACTTCCGTCCCGGCCGGGTCGTCGTCGTTGTGGGCAGCGGTCTGTCGCTCTCCCGTCCGGTCGACGGTCGTCCTCGGCGGGCCGCCGTGCCGCAGACGCTAGTCTGTCGAGGTGGCAGATTCCCCGCACGATCCGGCTCGACCGGATGTGAACCGCAACGATGTTCGAGGTTCGGCTCGGAGCGATCGAGCCGACGGTGCACACCACCGGCGCGAGGACCCCGCAGCGAAGGACACCGCCCCGAAGGCGAAGAAGCAGAAGTCGTTCTGGCGTGAACTGCCGATCCTGGTCGTCGTCGCACTGGCCCTGAGCTTCCTGCTGCAGACCTTCGTGGCGCGGGTCTATCTCATCCCCTCGGAGTCGATGGAGCCGACACTGCACGGCTGCCCGGGCTGCACCGGCGACCGCATCGTCGTCGAGAAGGTGGGATACCGCTTCACCGACCCCCGTCCCGGCGACGTCATCGTCTTCGAAGGCCCCGACTCGTGGTCGGCCGGCTACACCTCGACCCGTTCCGACAACGTCGTCGTGCGGGGACTGCAGGAGATCGGTTCGCTCGTCGGCGTCGTGCCGCCGGACGAGAACGACCTCGTCAAGCGCGTGATCGCGACCGGCGGGCAGACGGTGGAATGCTGCGACGACCAGGGCCGTGTCCTCGTCGACGGTGTCCCGCTCGACGAGCCGTACGTGACCATGGACTTCCCGTTCACCCCGGGTGTCGTCACCTGCGAGACCGAGGTCCCCTCCGGGCGTTGCTTCGGGCCCGTCACCGTGCCCGAGGGCCACGTCTGGGTGATGGGCGACAACCGCAGTAACTCGGCCGACTCGCGCTACCACGTCGGGGACGAGCACCAGGGCTCTATCCCGCTGGACAATGTCATCGGAAAAGCCCGCTTCATCGTGCTGCCTCCCGGCAGATGGGGCCTCATCGACTCACCGGAGATCCTTCCCTCGTGACTGCTTGGCCACCTCGACCCGTGATCCGTCGCTCCTCCGGACTGCGCACCATGGAGTCCGCGCTCGCGCGGTGCGGTCTCGGTCCGGTAGCGGGGGTCGACGAAGCCGGCCGCGGTGCCTGCGCCGGGCCGCTCGTCGTCGCCGCGTGCGTGCTCGGCGACCGGCCGCACGCGTCGCTCGACCGGCTCGACGATTCGAAGAAGCTCACCGAACGCATCCGCGAGGAGTTGTACTCGGTGATCGTGCGACGCGCCCGGGCGTGGAGCGTGGTGGTGATCCCCGCGGAGGAGGTCGACGCGATCGGCATCCACGTCGCCAACATCGAAGGCATGCGACGCGCGGTGGCAGGTCTGTCGACTCCGCCCGGTTACGTGCTGACCGACGGCTTCCGGGTGCCCGGACTGCCCGCGCCGTCGCTGCCCGTGATCGGCGGCGACGCGGCGGCCGCGTGCATCGCGGCGGCCAGCGTGCTCGCGAAGGTTACACGCGATCGCATGATGGTCGACCTCGACGGCGAGCTACCGGAGTACGGTTTCGCAGTACACAAGGGCTACAGCACGCCGACGCACATGGCGGCGTTGGCCGAGCACGGCCCGTCGCCGCAGCACCGGCGGTCGTGGGCCAATGTGCGCTCGGTGTGCGGAGTGCCCGCAGTGCGACGTCGGCTGTTCGCCGACGACCTGGTTCGTCGATCGTATGCAGACGACCTGGGGCGTCGATTGTTCACCGACGAGGCGGATGCGGGATGATTGCAGGACACACCAGACTGGGAGGACACCGAGACCGATGAGTGCCGAGGATCTCGAGAAGTACGAAACCGAGATGGAACTCTCGCTGTACAGGGAGTACCGGGACATCGTCGGTCAGTTCGCGTACGTCGTGGAGACCGAACGCCGGTTCTACCTGGCGAACGCGGTGGAATTGCTGCCGCACAACGCCAACGGCGAAGTGTACTTCGAAGTGCGCATGTCCGACGCCTGGGTGTGGGACATGTACCGTCCCGCCCGCTTCGTCAAGCACGTCCGTGTCATCACCTTCAAGGACGTCAACATCGAAGAGCTCGACAAGCCCGAACTGAGACTGCCCGACAAGCTGGGCTGACGCCCTCGGGGATGACCCTGCGCACAGCGGCCGCATCCTAGCCGGGGCGCCGACACCGAGCCGTTCTCCGTGGCTCGTCGCCCGCCGTTGTGCACAGGCACCGCACTCATCCACAGTTTCCCCGATCTTCGTGCTCGGACCCCGATTCCGCGTGCCCCGGTCCTCCACAGTGGGGGCATGCAGGGGACCAATCGGACATCACACAACCGGGATCTGGGCGCGCGAGGCGAGGATCTTGCCGCCGAATACCTCGAGTCGGCCGGCATGGTCGTGCTCGAACGGAACTGGCGCAGCCGATACGGCGAACTCGATCTCATCGCACAGGACGGCGCGTCCGTCGTCTTCGTCGAGGTCAAGACCCGCACCGGCACCGGCTACGGCACCCCCGCCGAGGCGGTGACGCCCGCGAAGGCCGAACGGATCCGTCGCCTCGCCGGACAGTGGTTGTCCGAGCAGACGCGCCGCTGGTCGCACATCCGCGTCGATGTGGTCACCGTCCTGCTCGCGCGGGGACACGCCCCGGAGATCACCCATCGCAAGCAGGTCCTCTGATGGCGCTCGGCCGTGCCTGGTCGGTCGCCGTCTCCGGGATCGACGGGCAGGTCGTCGAGATCGAAGCCGACATCGGGCGAGGTCTGCCGGGCGTGACGATGGTCGGGCTACCCGACACCGCGCTCCAGGAGTCGCGCGACCGGGTGCGCGCCGCCGTGTCGAATTCCGGTGCCAAGTGGCCGGATTCGAAGGTCGTGCTCGCACTGTCGCCGGCCACGCTGCCGAAGGTCGGCAGTGTCTACGATCTCGGACTGGCGTGCGCGGTGCTCGACGCAGCGGATGTCGTGCCGACCGAGGCCGTCTCCCGGACGGTGCTGCTCGGCGAACTCGCGCTCGACGGGCGCGTCAGGCCGGTGCGCGGTGTGCTGCCCGCCGTGATCACGGCGAAGAAACACGGCTGGTCGCGCGTGGTGGTGCCGACCGCGACGATGACCGAAGCGGCGCTCGTCGACGGCATCGACGTCTACGGCGCCGAGACACTGCGCGAGTTGGTGCTCTGGCTCCAGGGCGACGGTCCGCTCGAACGGCCCGATCCGCGCGCGCTGCCACCGCGGGCGGTGCGCGGCGATCTCAGCGAAGTGGTCGGCCAGCACGAAGCGCGTCGCGCGATCGAGGTCGCTGCGGCCGGCGCGCACCACCTGATGTTGACCGGCCCGCCGGGAATCGGGAAAACAATGCTCGCGCAGCGACTTCCGGGGATCCTGCCGGACCTGGACGAAAGTCACGCCCTCGAGGTGACGGCCATCCATTCGGTGGCGGGCACCCTCACCAGCGACCGGCCGCTCGTGACGGAGCCGCCCTTCATCGCGCCCCATCACACGGCGTCGGTGAGTTCGCTGATCGGAGGCGGTACCGGCATGGCGAAACCCGGCGCGGTGAGCCGGGCACACCGTGGCGTGCTGTTCCTCGACGAGGTCGCCGAGATGGGGACGAAGACACTCGAAGCGCTGCGGACGCCGCTCGAGGACGGGGAGGTGCGCATCGCCCGCCGGGACGGTGTCGCGCGATATCCGGCCCGCTTCCAGCTGATCCTCGCCGCCAACCCGTGCCCGTGCGCACCACCACGCGACGCCGACTGCGTGTGTGCGCCGACCGCACGTCGCCGCTATCTGGGGCGTCTGTCGGGCCCGCTCCTCGACCGCGTCGACCTGCGGGTCCGGATGCAAGCCGTCGCGACCAGCGCGTTGATGGGGGAGACCGGCGAGAGCACCGACGACGTACGGGCGCGCGTCGCCCGGGCGAGAGCCGCGGCACGCGAGCGGTGGGCCGAGCACGGCTGGGCCACCAACGCCGAGGTGCCCGGGCCGGCTCTCCGGCAGAAGTTCCGTCTTCCACGTGCTGCGCTCGAACCCGTCGAATGGGCGCTGCGCAAGGGCGCCATCACCGCGCGAGGAGCGGATCGGGCACTGCGGGTCGCGTGGACGCTGAGCGACCTCGACGGTTCTGATTCGCCGACGGCGACGCACGTCGCTGCCGCACTCGACTTCCGGGATCGGGGTGTCGCATGAGCGGGCACGGCGACGAACGGCGCCTGGCCTGGGCCTATCTGTCGACCGTCGCACAGGGTGCGTCACGTTCGTTGTCGGCGGCAGTGGAAGCCGAGGGTGTACTCGAGGTGGCAGCCGCCATCCGGTCGGGTGCGGGCCTCGACGAACTCTCGTCGCGGTACTCGGTGCGGGCACACCTCGATACCGCGGCACGGGATCTCGATCGTTTGGGACGGGCCGGCGGGCGACTGGTCACGCCCGACGACGACGAATGGCCTGCCTGGCAGATGCTCGGCTTCGGCACTCTCGACACCGCGACCGACGCCGAAGGGCCACCCCTCGCGCTGTGGGTGTGGGGGAGCCGGCGGATCGACGACCTCGCCGAACGCGCGATCGGCATCGTCGGGACCCGCGCCGCGAGCGGTTACGGGGAGCACGTCACCGCCGAGATCGCCGGGGATCTCGCCGCCGACGGATGGACGGTCGTGTCCGGCGCGGCCTTCGGCGTCGACGCGGCCGCACACCGCGCGGCGCTCGGGGTGGGTGGCACCACCGTCGCGATCCTGGCCTGCGGTGTCGACCGGGCGTATCCGGCGGCACACGCGACGATGTTGCGGCGGATCTCCGAATCGGGTCTGGTGGTGAGCGAGTATCCCCCGGGCACGACTCCGGCGCGGTACCGGTTCCTCGCCCGCAACCGGCTGATCGCGGCGTTGTCCGCCGGCACGGTCGTCGTCGAGGCGGGCTGGCGCAGCGGGGCGCGCAACACCGCGGCGTGGGCGCGACGACTCGGGCGGCCTGTCATGGCGGTGCCCGGACCGGTGACCTCGGCGGCCTCGCAGGGCTGTCACCGCATGATCAGGGAGGGCGAGGCGCGTCTGGTGGGCGCGGCGCGCGACGTCGTCGAGGAGTGCGGTCCGCTGCTGGCGGGCGGGGACGACGACCTCGACGGCCTGTTCCGCCGCGACCTGGACGGATTGTCGGGCGACATGGCCCTGGTCTACGAGGCGCTTCCGGCGTCGGATGTCTGTGATCCGGCGATGGTGGCCGAGTCCGCGGGGCTGCCGATCGAGCGGGTGCGGGCGGCGCTGCCCCTGCTCGAACTCGACGGTCTGGTGGTGGTGACGGACGGAGGGTGGCGGCGGGCGTGACGGCGGATCGACGCCCGGGGCGGTCTACCCCCGGTCGGGAGGGGTGCCGAACATGCGGTCGCGCAGGCTGTCGTAGATGGGCGGGACCCGCGTGGAATACGCCACGACGACGGCGCAGATCGTCGCGGCGAGCATCGGGACCGTCACTCCCGTCGCCGCGGTCATCTCCACGACGAGGACGACTCCGGTGATCGGGGCCCGCACCGACGCGCCGAAGAGAGCGGCCATCCCCGCGATGGCCATCGGCACGGCCAGGGACGACCCGATCCCGGGGACGATCGCGGTACAGATCCCGGCGCACAACAGACCCCAGAGAGCGCCCAGTGCGAGGAGCGGCGCGAACAGTCCGCCCGGTGTCCCGGCCGCGTACGACAGCGGGCCGGCGACGAACCGCAGCAGGACGTACCAGGCGACCACCGGCAGTGCGAGCGCACCACCGCTCACCACGTGCTGGACGAGGGAGTCGCCGCCACCGCCGGCCCACGGTGCGACCACGGACAACAACCCGACGAGTCCGCCGATGATTGCAGCCTTCATCACCGGGGAGAGCAACCGGACCGACTCCACCACGCTCAGCGAGCCCAGGACCATCCGATTGTAGGCCGCGCCGAGCAGTCCGGTGAGCAGACCGAACACCACGAACACGGGCAGCAGGACGATCGACGGGGGAGCGATGGGGTCCACGGCGAAGTCGGGGGTGTCGCCGACGATCGTCCGCGAGCACACCACCGCGGCGGCCACCGACAGGACGACGGGTACGACCGTGCGGAAACGGAAGCTGCCGGTGACCTCCTCGAAGACGAACAGCGCACCGCCGATCGGGGCATTGAACGCGACCGCGAGTCCGGCACCGGACACCGAGGTCTGCAGCAGACGTTCGTGCTCGGGACGCCGGGCGCAGCGTGCGGTCTCGGCGCCCACCGCGGCACCCATGTGCACGATCGGGCCCTCCCGTCCCAGGACGAGACCCGACCCGATCGACAGGAGCGCCCCGACGAATCTGGAGGGCAGCACCGACAGAGGTGGTGGCTCGGCCTGCCCGCGGTCGACGGCTTCGACGTGCTGGATTCCGCTACCCGAGGCGAGGGGGACCATCCGGACGATCAGCGCTGCGAGCAGAGCGCCAAGGATCGTGATTCCCACCGGCACGAGCCATCCCGGACCGGGAAGTTCGTGCGCCCACTCCGCGGTGTGGATCCGCCATCGCTCGAGCCGTTCCAGGCACCAGCGGAAGGCCCCGCCGACGACGCCGATGACGGCGCCGGCCACGATCGCCAGCACACAGATCGTCGCCAGTTCGCGAGCGGGAACGGTAGGTTCCCGCACGTTCTCGATGTCCATCCGGCGCCCTCCGGCCTGCCGCCGACGCGCCGATCCGCCCGGCGGTGCCGGAGACGGTCGCGCGAAGGAGTCGTGACCGTATGTTCACAGACTCCGAGACGTTTCGCGGGGACGCGCGAGGGTGAATTCGGAGGAGGACCGCCTACTCGGCCGAGGTGTCGGCGGTCGGCTCGTCCTCGACGTACCAAGCGCGGTCCTCGCGGTCCCATTTCACGGCACCGCGGTGGGCCTTGCGGAACTCCTTGAGGACGGCGCGGTCGATCGAGGGGTGGCCGTTGTCGTTCACGTAGATCCACTCGGAGCCGAACTTGGCCTCGATCGCGTCGACCATGTCGGTCTGGGTGACCCTGCGTTCGGTGGTGATGATGTCGGTCATCCATGTGGCGATGTCGGCCGCGGTGGTGCTCATGTTCTCGAGCCTAGAGCCTCGCCGATCGTGACCTCCCCGCCGCACCCCGCGACAGAGTACGGTGACGCGAGATAGGTAACCCTAATAGGAGGTTCGGTGGCACGGAAAGCGCCCATGGGGACGACACTCACGGTTCTGCGGACCGAGGCGATCGGCGAGCACTTCGTCCGCGTGGTGCTCGGCGGAGACGGCTTCGGCGAGTTCCAGGCCCGTGCGGAGACCGACAGCTACGTGAAGATCGAGCTGCCCGCGGGGGACGAGACGGTCGTCCGCACCTACACCGTCCGGCGCGTGGACCCGGACGCCGGGGAGATCTGGATCGACTTCGTCGTGCACGGCGACGAGGGTGTCGCGGGGCCGTGGGCTCGCTCGGTGCAACCGGGCACGCAGGTCGTGGTGCGGGGACCCGGCGCGGGATACCGGCCCGATCGCTCCGCCGACTTCCATCTGCTCGCCGGCGACGAGACCGCGATCCCTGCGATCGCGACTGCGCTCGAGGACCTGCCCGCTGACGCGCGGGGCGCGGTCTTCCTGGAGGTCATCGGTCCAGGCGACGAACTGAAACTCGACGCGCCGGCGGGTGTGGACATCACGTGGCTCCATCGCGGTGTCGCGGCCGGTGACGCCGGTGCCGACCTGATCGACGGCAACTCGCCGCTCGTCGCAGCGGTGAAGGCCCTGCCCTGGCCGGGCGGCGACGTGCAGGTCTTCGTGCACGGTGAGGCCGAGGCCGTCATGAAGCACATCCGGCCGTACCTGCGGAAGGAACGGGCCGTACCGCCGGCACGCGCGTCGATCTCGGGTTACTGGCGTCGCGGACGCACCGAGGAGGGCTTCCGCGTGTGGAAGAGCGAACTGGCGGCCGTCGAGAGCAACTGACGGCGGCGGTTCGCGTCAGCTCGAGGACTCGCGCGCCGGCACCGCGGCCGAGTCACGCGCCAGCACCGCAGCGGAGGTGAGCGCGAGTCCCGAGCACACGACGATGGCGACGGCCATCGGGATACCTGTGCCTTCGCCGCCGAGCCCGACGAGGGGGGAGACCACGGCGGCGAGACCGAACTGGGAGGCGCCGATCACGGCGGAGCCCGTACCGGCCGCCTTCGGGACCTGCGACTGGGCCAGCGCGGTGGCGTTGCCCAGCGTCAGGCCCATCATGCTGATCGCGACGAACAGCAGCGGCAGGATCAGCGCCGCGACGTAGCCGACGACGACCATCGTCAGCAACAGCAGGGCGCCCGCCGTGAACATGGTTGTCACACCGAAGAGCAGCAGTGTCCGCACCTCGAACCGGCCGATGAGGCGGGTGTTGACGGCATTGGCCAGCACGAGACCGGCCGAGTTCACGGCGAACACCATCGAGAACTGGCCGGGGCTCAGACCGAGGATGTTCTGGGTGACGAACGGCGAGGCCGAGATGTACGAGAACATGGCGCCGAAGCCCAGGGCCATCGCGGCGGCGTAACCGACGAAGCGTCGCTGCCGGAGGACGTACCCGAAGTTGCCGGCCATCGTCTTCAGACCGCCGCCGTGCCGCTTCTCCGGCGGCAGGGTCTCCGGGACGAACGCGAAGGCGCCGACGGCCATCAGGACGGCCAGGCCCGTGAGCACCCAGAAGATGCCGCGCCATCCGATCGGTCCCAGCAGCACACCACCGAGCAGAGGAGCGGCGACGGGCGCGATGCCACCGATGATCATCATCAGGCTGAACAGCTTGGCGGCCTGATTGCCTCGCGCCCGGTCGGCGATGACCGCCCGGGCGAGGACGATGCCGGTGCCGCCGCTGAAGCCCTGGACCAGACGCGCAGCGATCAGGATCTCGACGGTGGGTGCCATCGCGCAGATCGCGCTGCTCACCGCCAGGACGATCGTGCCGGCGAGGATCAGCCGTCGACGGCCCCAGCCGTCCGACAGGGGACCCACGAGCAGCTGGCCGAGTCCGAGACCCGCCATGAACGTCGTGAGTGTGAGCTGGACGCCGACGGTCGAACTGCCCAGGCTCTCCGCCATGACGGGAAGTCCCGGGAGGTACATGTCCGTGGCGAGCGGCGCGATCGCCGACAGCAACGCCAGGGCGCACAACATCGGTACCGGGATCGTTTTGTTCACGAAAGCACCTTAGTCGGCGCGGGCCGTTGCACCCGAGGCGGTCGTGCCGCACGGTAGACCCATGCGAGGCAAGGAATCCGACATGCTCCCCGCGACGCTGGACGTGCACCTCGGGGACTTCGTCGACCACCTCCGCCTCGAAGGCAACCGCTCGGAACACACGATCCGCGCCTATCGCGCCGACATCCGTTCGCTGTTGCAGCACCTCGCCGACCGCAATCCCGATGCGCGCATCACCGACCTCGACCTCGATCTGCTGCGATCCTGGCTCGCCGGGATGGTGGCGGCGGGAGCGGCCCGCACCACGCTCGCGCGGCGCACCTCGTCGGCACGCGTCTTCACGGCATGGCTCGTACGCACCCGCCGACTCGACGCCGATCCGGCGACGCGTCTGGTCTCGCCACGTCCGCACCGCTCCCTGCCCGCCGTGCTCCGCGACGACCAGGCACTGGAGATCATGGAGGCCGCGAAATCCGGTGCGCGTGAACTCGATCCCGTCGCACTGCGTGACCGGGTGATCGTCGAGCTGCTCTATGCCACCGGAATCCGGGTCGGTGAGCTGTGCGCGGTCGAGATCGACGACGTCGACGCCGAGCGGCGGGTCGTCCGGGTTCTCGGCAAGGGCGACAAGGAACGGATCGTTCCCTACGGAGGTCCCGCGGCAGAGGCGCTCGACGCGTGGCTGCGTCACGGACGCCCGCATCTCACACGACCGTCGTCGGGTGCGGCGCTGCTGCTGGGCAAGCGTGGTGGCCGGATCGATCAGCGGCAGGTCCGGTCTGTGGTGCACGACGCCGTCTCGTCGGTGCCGGGCGCACCCGACCTCGCACCGCACGGCCTGCGGCACAGTGCTGCGACGCACCTGCTCGAAGGGGGAGCGGACCTGCGCGTGGTCCAGGAGGTGCTGGGCCATTCGAGTCTGGCCACCACGCAGCTCTACACCCACGTGTCGGTGGCGCGTCTGCGCGCCGCGCACGATCAGGCTCATCCCCGCGCCTGATCGGCCTGCCCGAGAAGCCGTCCCGGTTTGATAGCGTGCGCCGGCACCATCGAATCGGGGGAACAGATGAGACGCAACGAACCGGGTCCTGCCGTGCCCGCCTGGCTGCAGGACCCACCGGAATCCGGAACCGACCACGCGCGACGCGGCCTCCGCCGCGCGGCCAGAGTCGCCGAGACGCTCGGCTCCTCCACTTCGCCTGGCGACGGTGCGATTCCGCCCACTGCCTCCGCTCCGATCGAGATGACGGCCTCCGTGCCTCTCGGCATGGCGTTGCGGCCCCGGATCAGCGCAGACGACCCGGAGCCGGAGGCGTCCGAACCGCTCGTCGCGCACAAACCGGCGCGACCCGAGAATCCGGTGCTCCCATCGTCGGAGCCCGAGGTGGCGGTCTCGGCAGCGACCGATGCGGTGGTTCCGGAAGCCGTGACCGAACCCGAGCCTGAGCCCGTCTTCTCGGAAGCGGCACCCGAAGCCATGGAGACGCAGCCCGACACTGTGGCACCTGCACCTGCACCTGCACCTGAGGTGTCGGGCCCGGAGACTACGGAGGTCGCTCTTGGACCGGTCGAACCCGAGGTCTCGGGCCCGCTACCGGCGCGAACGGACGCTCCGGTCGACGACCTGCAACACGAGGCCCATCGGTTCGACCATCAGCCGTCGAATGTCGACCTCGCGTCGGGAGTGCTCGTCCGCAGGTCACGACGTTCCACGCGGCGGTGGCGGGAGCGGGTCGACCGGCTGACCGGCGGCAGGCTCGACGGAGGAGGCAGTGAGCGCCGCGAGGAGCTCGTCGCCCGGATCCGCCAGCCGATCCCGGGCGACTACCGGATCGCGGTGCTGTCGCTGAAGGGCGGGGTGGGAAAGACCACCACGACCGTCGGGCTCGGGTCGACGTTCGCGTCGCTGCGTGGCGACTGCGTCATCGCCGTCGACGCGAATCCGGACTTCGGCACCCTCGGGCAGAGAATTCCGCAGCAGACCACCTCGACGGTGCGGGACCTGCTCGCGAACGCGTCGAACATCCGCCGGTACTCGGACGTGCGTGCCCACACCTCCCAGGCGCCGAGCCGGCTCGAAGTGCTCGCGAGCGAACGCGATCCCGCTGCCTCCCAAGCGTTCAGCGAGGAGGACTACCGCCGCGTCGTCGGCATTCTGCAGGTCTACTACAACGTGATCCTCACCGACTGCGGGACCGGGATCATGCATTCGGTTATGCGGGGCGTGCTGGACCTGGCGAACACCCTCGTCCTCGTCGCCTCACCTGCGGTCGACGCGGCCCGCAGTGCGGCGGCGACCCTCGACTGGCTGCAGGCGCACGGCTACTCCGACCTGGTCGAACGCACGGTCGTGGTGATCAGCTCGCCGCGCCCGGGTGCGGCGAGCATCGACATGGACGCGCTGACCGCGCATTTCCTCGCGCGGTGCCGGGCGGTGAAGGTGCTGCCCTTCGACGAGCATCTCGCCGAGGGAGCCGAGATCGATCTCGAACGCCTCCGCCCCGCGACACGCACGGCGTTCGTCGAACTCGCCGCGATGGTCGCCGACGACTTCCCTGCACTGTCGGGTCGACACGCGGGGCGCTAGTCGGGTCGACACGCGGGGCGCTAGTCGGGTCGACACGCAGTGCGCCAGGCGGGGCGCACGGGCCCCGGGACGTCTCATACCGGCAGCAGGCGGATCACCGGGCGCTCGACGAGGGGCAGCGGGTCGAGATAGTCGTCGCGGCCGCGTCGGAGTCCCCAGTGCAGGCATGCGGGGGAGGCGCAGCTATCGTGACCGGCGACGACGGTGCCGATGGGATCGCCCCTCGTCACCCGGCGACCCGCGGCGACCGCCGCCTCCACCGGCTCGTAGGTGGTGCGCAGCCCGCCCTCGTGATCGACGGAGACCACAGGCTTCCCGGCCACGACACCGGCGAACGCGACGACGCCGTCACCGACGGCCACGACGGTCTGCCCCACGTGTGCGTCGAGGTCGACACCGCGGTGACCGGGGAGCCAGTTCTGCTCGGGCGGGTCGAACTGCCGGCTCACGACCGGCCGGGGATCGAGCGGCCACACGAACCGTCCGGCGTCGGCCGATCCGGGTCCCGGCGCAGCGGTGAGCACGACGACCACGGCGATCACGACGGCGAGCGACCGGAGGAGAGCGGTGAGGAGCATGCCCGCCAGCCTCGTGAATCGGAGTCGCTGCGCACCAGGGGGGCGACGCGATCTGTGCACAACTCCGGATCCGTCCACAGGTCCGGTGACTCCCGGTTAGGGATCCGCGCCTGCTCCGCGTACACTTGTCGGGCGGTCTGTATACGCAGATCGACTTCGCGCGTCCGCGCATCGATGCCGACCCGTTTCTCCGGGCCGCATCGGAAATGGCCGTCGGCCGGTCCCGCAAGGGTTCGACGGGCATGTGGGCGCCAGGGCGGGGATCGGAAGATCCACCGCGGAAACCGACACGAAAGAGAGAAACAGGCATGCCTGTTGTGACTATGCGGCAGCTGCTCGACAGCGGCGCCCACTTCGGACACCAGACCCGTCGCTGGAACCCGAAGATGAAGCGGTTCATCTTCACCGACCGCAACGGCATCTACATCATCGACCTGCAGCAGACCCTGACGTACATCGACAAGGCGTACGAGTTCGTCAAGGAGACCGTCGCTCACGGTGGAACCGTGCTGTTCGTCGGCACCAAGAAGCAGGCTCAGGAATCCATCGCCGAAGAGGCCACCCGCGTGGGCATGCCCTACGTGAACCAGCGCTGGCTCGGCGGCATGCTCACCAACTTCTCGACCGTTCACAAGCGCCTGCAGCGCCTGAAGGAGCTCGAGTCGATGGAGCAGACCGGCGGCTTCGAGGGACGCACCAAGAAGGAAATCCTCATGCTCACGCGTGAGAAGAACAAGCTGGAGCGCACCCTCGGCGGCATCCGCGACATGGCGAAGGTTCCGTCGGCGATCTGGGTCGTCGACACCAACAAGGAGCACATCGCCGTCGGTGAGGCCCGCAAGCTGAACATCCCGGTCATCGCCATCCTCGACACCAACTGCGATCCGGACCTCGTCGACTACCCGATCCCGGGCAACGACGACGCGATCCGTTCCGCGGCGTTGCTGACCAAGGTCGTCGCTTCCGCCGTCGCCGAGGGCCTGCAGGCCCGCGCCGGCAAGAGCAGCGACGCGGAGGCCAAGCCCGAGGCCGGTGCCGAGCCTCTCGCCGAGTGGGAGCAGGAGCTGCTCGCGCAGGCCACCCCCGCCGCCGACGCCGAGGCGCCCGCAGCGGACGTAGCCCCCGCAGCAGACGCGGCCCCCGAGGCCTGATTCGTTGCCCGGCCCCGACCTTCCGATCGAGAGATCCTGGTCGGGGCCGTCGCATCGCGGCCCGAGCTCATCCGCGCGACAGGGCCGCCCCCAGAGACTTTTCCACCACAGACACAGGAGGCTCGCTTCCATGGCGAACTACACCGCCGCCGACGTCAAGCGTCTCCGTGAGCTCACCGGCTCCGGAATGCTGGACTGCAAGAACGCTCTCGCCGACAACGACGGCGACTTCGACAAGGCCGTCGAGCAGCTGCGCATCAAGGGTGCCAAGGACGTGGGCAAGCGCGCCGAGCGCTCCACCGCCGAAGGCCTCGTCGTCGCCAAGGACGGCGTTCTCGTCGAGCTGAACTCCGAGACCGACTTCGTCGCCAAGAACGACGAGTTCCAGGCTCTCGCCGACAAGGTCGTCACCGCTGCCGCACAGGCCCGCGCGAACGACGTCGAGGCGCTCAAGGCCGTCGAGGCCGACGGCAAGACCGTCGACGCCCTCGTCCAGGAGCTGTCCGCGAAGATCGGCGAGAAGCTCGAGCTGCGTCGCGTTGCCGCTTTCGACGGTCAGACCGCCGTCTACCTGCACAAGCGTGCTTCCGACCTGCCGCCGTCCGTCGGCGTGCTCGTCGAGTACACCGGTGAGGGCGACGCTGCTGCAGAGGCCGCTCGCGCTGCCGCCATGCAGATCGCCGCTCTGAAGGCCAAGTACGTCACCCGTGACGAGGTTCCCGAGGACATCGTCGCCAACGAGCGTCGTATCGCCGAGGAGACCGCCAAGGCCGAGGGCAAGCCGGAGCAGGCTCTGCCGAAGATCGTCGAAGGCCGCGTCAACGGCTACTTCAAGGATGTCGTCCTGCTCGAGCAGGCGTCCGTGACGGACTCGAAGAAGACCGTCAAGGCGATCCTCGACGAGGCCGGCGCGAACGTCGTCCGCTTCGTGCGTTTCGAGGTCGGCGCCAGCTAGTTCTTCCACTCCACGACCCCGTCGGTGCTGCTACCGGCGGGGTCGAGGTGTGTCGGGCCACGCCGCCTCGGGGCCCGGAGGCGCCCGCGCGTGCTGCGCGGTGACAGGTGTGGCGTGTCTATCCGCCCGATCTCGGTTCCCGCGAGCGGATGAGGCAGGATGATAAGGGCCGATTCATGCGCAACCAGAGGAGAGTCATGTCCGACCACGCCCACGATCGGCCCGGGTTCCGCCGGGTACTGCTCAAGCTCGGCGGCGAGATGTTCGGCGGCGGCAAGGTCGGACTCGACCCGGACGTGGTGACGACGGTGGCCCAGCAGATCGCGGAGGTCGTGCGCGGTGGCGCCGAGGTCGCGGTCGTGATCGGTGGCGGCAACTTCTTCCGCGGCGCCGAACTCCAGCAGCGCGGTCTCGAACGCGCGCGATCCGACTACATGGGCATGCTCGGCACGGTCATGAACTCCCTTGCGCTGCAGGACTTCCTGGAAAAGGAAGGCATCGACACCCGCGTCCAGACCGCCATCACGATGGGGCAGGTCGCCGAGCCCTACCTGCCGCTGCGTGCGCGCCGCCACCTCGAGAAGGGGCGTGTGGTCATCTTCGGTGCCGGCATGGGCATGCCGTACTTCTCCACCGACACCACCGCCGCGCAGCGCGCACTCGAGATCGGCGCCGAGGTCGTCCTCATGGCGAAGGCCGTGGACGGTGTCTATTCCGACGATCCCCGCACGAACCCGGATGCGGTGCTGTTCGAGGAGATCACCCATCGCGAGGTCATCGAACAGGGCCTCAAGGTCGCCGACGCGACCGCCTTCAGCCTGTGCATGGACAACGCCATGCCGATCATGGTCTTCAATCTGCTGACCAAGGGCAATATCGCCCGAGCCATCGCCGGTGAGAAGATCGGAACACTCGTACGGTCATGAACGGACAACGGAACATGGAGGAACTGCCGTGATCGATGAAGCCCTCTTCGAAGCAGAAGAGAAGATGGAGAAGGCCGTCACGGTGGCCCGGGACGATCTGGGTGGCATCCGGACCGGTCGCGCGAACCCGGGCATGTTCAACCGCATCGTCGTCGACTACTACGGGGCTCCCACGCCGATCACGCAGATCGCCAGCATCAATGTTCCCGAGGCGCGCATGGTCATCGTCAAGCCGTACGAGGCCTCGCAGCTGAACGCGATCGAGACCGCGATCCGCAACTCCGATCTCGGTGTCAATCCCACCAACGACGGCAACATCATCCGCATCTCGGTCCCGCAGCTCACCGAGGAGCGTCGCCGCGAACTCGTCAAGCAGGCAAAGGCCAAGGGCGAGGACGCCAAGGTCGCCGTGCGCAACGTCCGCCGCAAGGCGATGGAGGAACTCGGCCGCATCCAGAAGGAGGGCGAGGCCGGCGAGGACGATGTGAACCGCGCCGAGAAGGAACTCGACAAGACGACCGCCAAGTACGTCGGTCAGATCGACGAGTTGATCAAGCACAAGGAAGCCGAACTGATGGAGGTCTGACAGTGGGTCGAGCCGACGGGTCCTCCGACCCGCAGCTTCCACTCGGTGCCGGAGCCGACTCCGGTGCCTCCCCTGCAGACCCGGCACCGGCCCCCGACCCTGCGTCGGAGCCGGTGAAGAAACCCTCACGGGCGGGACGCGACCTGCCGGCCGCCTTCGCGGTCGGCGGGGGTCTGGGTGCGCTCGTCATCGGGATCCTGCTGTTCGCCCCGAAGGCGTGGCTCGCCGTCGTCGCGATCGCCATCGGCATCGCGACCTGGGAGGTCACCAAGCGTCTGCGTGAAGCCGACGTGCTCGTCCCCAGACTGCCGCTGCTGGCCGGTGGTCAGGCGATGATCTGGCTCGGGTGGCCGTACGGCACAACGGGTGTGCTCGGCGCGTTCGCGGGCACGGTCGTCGTGACGATGCTGTGGCGCCTGTTCGACCACGGTCTCGTGGCGCAGCCACGCAACTACCTGCGCGACACCGCTGTCGCGGTCTTCGTCGCCGCCTGGTTGCCGCTGCTGGCGTCGTTCGCGACCCTCATGGTCCTCGAGGATCAGGGCGCGCAGCGCGTGTTCTGCCTGATGCTCGTGTGCGTGGCGTCGGACATCGGTGGCTACGCAGCGGGCGTGCTCTTCGGTAAGCACCCGATGGTGCCGGCGATCAGCCCGAAGAAGTCCTGGGAGGGGTTCGGCGGGTCGCTCGTGGCGTGCGTCGCCGTCGGCGTCCTCACGGTCATGCTTCTGCTCGACGGCCCGTGGTGGGTCGGTGTGATCCTCGGTGCGGTGCTCGTGTTCACGGCGACGGCCGGAGATCTGATCGAGTCGCAGGTCAAACGCGACCTCGGCATCAAGGACATGGGCACCTTGCTGCCCGGTCACGGCGGCATCATGGACCGGCTCGACTCGATCCTGCCGTCGGCCTTCGTCACCTGGCTGATCCTCACGGCCTTCGTGTAGTCGGCCGATGGTGCGTCCGTCGAAGCTTCGTGCGCCGAAGTCGGGAAGTGGTGTGATCGCCAGCCCCAACATCTGGCACTGGCCCGAGGTGTACGAGGAGGAGAACCGCGCGCAGGACCCCCGCGGCGCCGTGTACGCGGCGCTGCGGGAGGCCGCGGACTGGATCGGCCGCCACGTCGTCGACGTCGGGTGCGGTTCGGGTTTCCACCTTCCGATGTTCGCGTCCGACGCACGCACGGTGACCGGAATCGAGCCGCACCCGCCGCTGGTCGCCGCGGCCCGCACCCGCGTGAAAGGTCTTCCGTCGGTCACCGTGACGGAAGGCTCCGCCGCGGACATGCCGCTGCCTGACGCCTCGGTCG
Source organism: Rhodococcus sp. 852002-51564_SCH6189132-a (assembly GCF_001665495.1). NCBI lineage: Bacteria > Bacillati > Actinomycetota > Actinomycetes > Mycobacteriales > Nocardiaceae > Rhodococcus > Rhodococcus sp. 852002-51564_SCH6189132-a. The sequence continues at coordinate 2,626 of NZ_LZMJ01000044.1, read as the reverse complement.
ATCTCGTCCACGCCCGCACCGCCTACTTCTTCGGCCCCGGGTGCGGCGCCGGAATCCTCGAGGCCATGCGGGTGCTGCGTCCCGGCGGGGCGCTCGCCGTCGTCGACCTCGACGCCACCGCCCATCCCTACGGCGACTGGATGCGCGACGACCTCCCGCACTACGACCCGGCCGCGGTCGAGGCGTTCTTCGAGGCGCAGGGATTCGATCTGCGCCGCATCGACACGCTGTGGGAGTTCCCGGACCGCGCGACCCTCGAGCGGGTGCTCGGCATCGAGTTCGCACCCCGCGTCGCGACCCGGGCGATCCGGGAGACACCCGGCACGACGCTCACCGTCCGCTACCGGCTGCACGTGCGCCGCAGACCCATCGGCGGCCTGGAACTGAGCTGAGACCGGTCAGCGCTACCGGCCGATACCGAACATCCGCGCCAGCTCGGTGATCTTCTTCGCCTTCGCGAGGTTCGGCAGGTCGCTGCCGTCGCGGACGTTGCGCCCGTCCTCACCGAGCTTGTCGATGATGCCTTCCGCCCAGTCCACGTCCGTGCTGTTCGGGCTCAGAGCCACGTTCGCGTACGACGCGCGTTCGCCGGTCATGCACAACTTGCCGGTCATCCCCATCGAGCGCGTCAGCTCGGCCTCACGTTCGAGGACCTCGGGGTCGTCGCTGAGTGTGGGTCCGTCGATGGGTCCCGGCAGGCGCGCGGCGCGGCTCGTGATGACCAACCGCGATCGCGCGTACGCCATCGCCATCGGGCTGTCGCTCATGCCGGTGTCGCGCCGGAAGTCGCCGCTGCCGAAGACCAGGCGGAAGGTGCCCTCCGCGCGGGCGATCTCGGGAGCCGCCTCGAGACCCATCGCCGACTCGATCAACACGAGGATGCGCGTGCCCTCCGGCAGCAGGTCGGCGGTGGCCTCGACCTGGTGACCGCTCTCCGCCTTCGCGAGCATGACGCCCTGCAGGCCCGATAGGCCGGCGAGCGCGGCGAGATCGTCGGCCCAGAACGACGTGGTGGCGTCGTTGACCCGCACCCAGGCCTTCCCACCCTCGCGCAGCCACGCCACGATGCCGTCGCGAGCGGCGGGTTTGGCCGCGGCGGGCACGGCATCCTCGAGGTCGAGCACCACCGCATCGGCGGGCGAGCCGACGGCGGCGTCGAAGAGATCGGGGGAGCGGCCCGGAACGAGCAACCACGAGCGTGCGACTTCGGGAGCGACGAGACCGGTCATGATGTCCATGCTCCCGTATTCCCCCTCCGCGCCCGGGTGACTCGGCGTGAGGGAGACCGAGCGGTGCCACCGGCACAGGAATGGGGGCGAGTATCACAGCGACGCCCGGACCCATCCGTCCCGGATCATGGGACAATAGGTGATTATGGCTTCTTCCCTGCCCCTGGTCTTCGATGCACCCAAGCGTGGTCTTCCGCCACGCCATCTCGCCGACCTCGACGCAGATCAGCGTCGTGATGCGGTGCGCGAACTGGGGCTTCCGGCCTTTCGCGCCGACCAGCTCGCCCGCCAGTACTACGGGCGGCTCGAGGCGGATCCGGTGAAGATGACCGATCTGCCCGCCGCCGTCCGCGACAAGGTGGGGGAGGCGTTGTTCCCGCCTCTGCTCAGCGCGGTCCGGCACATCGCGTGCGACGGAGGGGAGACTCGCAAGACCCTGTGGCGCGCCCACGACGGCACCCTGCTCGAGAGCGTCCTCATGCGCTATCCCGACCGCGCCACGCTGTGCATCTCCAGCCAGGCCGGATGCGGCATGGCATGCCCGTTCTGTGCGACCGGCCAGGGCGGCCTCGACCGGAACCTGTCCACGGCGGAGATCGTCGATCAGGTGCGTGCGGCTGCTGCGGCGCTGCGCGACGGTGACGTCGCCGGCGGACCCGGACGGCTGTCGAACGTCGTGTTCATGGGCATGGGGGAGCCGCTCGCGAACTACAAGCGGGTGGTCGCGGCGGTGCGCCGCATCACCTCACCTGCCCCCGAAGGGCTCGGCCTGTCGCAGCGCTCGGTCACCGTCTCCACCGTGGGACTGGCACCGGCCATCCGGCGCCTCGCCGACGAAGGACTCAGCGTCACCCTCGCGGTGTCGCTGCACACCCCGGACGACGAACTGCGCGACACCCTCGTCCCCGTCAACAACAGGTGGTCGGTCGCCGAGGTTCTCGAGGCGGCGCGATACTACGCCGACAAGACCGGCCGGCGCGTCTCGATCGAGTACGCCCTCATCCGCGACGTCAACGACCAGCCGTGGCGCGCCGACATGCTCGGCAAGAAGCTCCACAAGGCGCTCGGGTCGCTCGTGCACGTCAACTTGATCCCACTGAACCCCACACCGGGCAGCGAGTGGGACGCCAGCCCGAAGGACGTCGAACGCGAATTCGTGCGGCGCGTGCAGGCCCAGGGCGTGTCGTGCACCGTGCGCGACACGCGTGGCCAGGAGATCGCGGCAGCCTGCGGGCAGCTCGCCGCCGAAGGCTGAGGCGGCACCGAATACACGACGGGGCCCGTCCGGAGAATTCCGGACGGGCCCGAACGTTCGTGGAACTAGTGGCTCGTCACGCAACCTTGGCCGGATAATACGGGTACTCGGTCCACGATCGGATCGGCGAGTCCGGGGCGAA
>NZ_LZMJ01000043.1:0-37660 GCF_001665495.1 Rhodococcus sp. 852002-51564_SCH6189132-a | reverse complement strand
CGGCGACGAGATCCCCGACACCGGCGACGCGTCCACCGACCACCTGATCGAGGTCTACCGCACCCTGCGCGACGGAGGGAGATAGGACATGCCCGCGCTGAAGTTGCTCTATCTGCCGCATCCCGTTACCGAGGAATGGGATTGGCAGATGGACGCGGCTTGTCGCGACGCAGACGGATCGTTGTTCTTCCACCCGGACAACGAGCGGGGCGACGCGAGGGAGAACCGGATGGCTTCGGCCAAGAAGGTCTGCGCTCGTTGTCCGGTGCGGGAGAAGTGCCTGCAGTACGCCCTCGATTCCGGTGAACGCTACGGGATCTGGGGTGGGCTCACAGAGGACGAACGCACCCGGGTGAGGAAGGCCCGCCGGCGCCGCACGAGCCGGTGACGTCCGCTCGCCCTCACCCGCCGGAGACGACTTTTCCGATGACCCGCGCGGCCTCCCGGAAGGCCGCCGGATTCGGTCCTGCGTAGTTGAGCCGGAGGTACTGACCGGTGGGCTCTGCCGGGAACCACTCGTCACCTGCCGCGACGAGCACCCCGGCGGCCTCGCACTCGTGCGCGACGGCCTCGGCGTCGACGTCGTCCGGGAGCCTGCCCCACAGGTTGAGCCCACCGGACGGCAGCCCGTCGACAGCCACATCCGGTGCGAGCTCACGAAGTTCGCTCACGAGAAGGTTGCGGCGCGATTCGAGCTCGCGCCGCACCGCCCGCAGATGGGTCTGCCATGCCGGCTGGGTGACGACGTCGAGCGCGACCGTCTGGAGAACGCCGCTCACATAGACGGATTCGGCCTGCACGTCGGCGAGGATGCGTTCGCGAGCCGGTCCACGCGCGACGATCGCCGCGACCCGCACCGACGGCGCGACACTCTTGGTCAGGGAGCGGACATAGACGACGTGGCCCGAATCGTCGCGGGCGAACAGCGGAACGGACGGGGCCGAGATCCCGAAGTCGTGGGCCCAGTCGTCCTCGATGACGAACGCTCCCGCATCGCGCACGACGTCGAGGACCCGCTCGCCGGTCGACGACGACCATTGCGCCCCGGTGGGATTCGCGAAGTTCGGTTGTGCGTAGAAGGCGCGGGCCCGGGTCCGATCGAAGGCGCGGGCCAAGTCGTCGGGATCGGGCCCGTTGGGTCCGCTGGAAACCGGTACGAGCTGCACGCCGGCCTTCGTGGCCGCGAGGATTGCACCCCAATAGGTCGGTGACTCCACGATGAGGGGATTACCGGCGCCGACGAGTGCGCGGAAGATCGACCCGAGCCCGCTCTGACTGCCGGGGGTGATGATCACGTCGCCCGCGGACGGCGGGGCTGTGCGCGCGTTCGTCGCTTCCGACAGCTCCGCGGCGAACCACTCCTGCAGTTCGGAAAGTCCTGCAGCAGGTGTCCGTCCTACGGCGGCGTCGCTGCGGGCTGCGCGTGAATATGCTCCGCGGACAAGGCGTTCGGGAAGCAGCGTGCGGTCGGGATAGCCGGAGTGGAGTGAGACCACATCGTTTGACACGGTGCGCAGGGCGGCGGAGGCGCGAGGCAACGAGGGAGCCGTTCCGAGCGCTTCCGTCTGCCAGCTGTGATCGATCGTGTTCGACGTGCGGATCCGGCGGACGAAGGTTCCCACACCGGTGCGACTCTCCACGAGACCCCGGGTCTGGAGTGTCTTCAATGCTTTCTGCACCGTGACGGGGCTGACGCCGTACTGCGCGACGAGCGATCTCGTCGACGGCAACCGGGCGCCGGGTGCTGCGGTGGCGATCCACCGGGTCAGTTCCGCGACGAGCTGGGAACTGCTACTGTTCGACATGAGATTGAAGAGTAGCGCTATCGTGTCGGCCGGGCCAGTGCTATCGCCCGATCCTCGCGGGCTCGCCTGGGGTCTGCTCGGCGTCGCAGGCTTCTCCCTGACCGTGCCGCTCACCCGCATCGCCGTCGAGAACGGGGCGATGTCACCGCTGTTCGTCGCCGCCGGCCGCGCGGTCGTCGCGGCGGTTCTCGCCGCTCTGGCGCTCGCGCTCACGGGGCAACGACTCCCGAACACGCATCAGTGGCGCAGGATCGCCGTCGTCACAGGTGGGGTGGTGATCGGATTCCCCATGCTCACCTCGTACGCCCTGACCATGGCACCGGCGAACCACAGCGCGATCGTCATCGCGATCCTTCCGGCTGCGACCGCGGTGGTCGCGGTGTTGCGGGCCCACGAACGGCCGCCCACCCCGTTCTGGGTCGCGGCGGGTGCGGGGACGGTCGCCGTCATGGCCTTCGCGGGCCTGCGTGGCGGAGGTGCCGCGGGATTCGGTCGAGCCGATCTGCTGTTGCTCGGCGCGGTGGTCGCCGCCGCCGTCGGTTACGCAGAAGGCGGGCTGCTGGCGCGGGAGATCGGTGCGTGGCAGACGATCTCGTGGGCACTGGTGCTGGGGTCACCGTTGATGGTGACACTCACCCTGGTCTCGCTCGCCGACGGACCGCCGCAGGGTGGGGTGACGCACTGGGCGTCGTTCGCGTACCTCGGCATCGTCAGCATGTTCCTCGGGTTCTTCGCGTGGTACCGAGGTCTGGCCATCGGGCCGATGGCTCGGGTCGGGCAGGTGCAACTGACCCAGCCGATCATGACGGTCGGCTGGGCCACCTGGCTGCTGGGAGAACCATTGACATGGGCAGTGTTTGCGGGCGGTGCCGTCGTCGTGCTGTGCGCCGGCACCGCCGTCCGCGTCCGTCCGAATTGAACGTCGGTCCTTGTCGAGGAAGAAGTCCCCAGCGCGGGTTGTCGCCGACGACGGGTTCCGTGTTTTCGCTCGGAGCCACGATCTCCTCCGTAGCCTGGACGTACCACGGGCGCGGTGGGGTGACGATGAAACAGGCAGTCCTTGTGATGGTGTTGCTGCTGGTCGCGGCCTGTTCGAACGCGGGAGAGCAGGAACAGCGGACGAACGTCCCAGCGGTCGAAGCGGACTGCGATGCCGCCGACCACCGCTTCGTCTCGTCCGTCGGCGCCGATGGCCGCCATTTCGAGGATCAATACGGTGATCCCGTCCTCGTCCGCGGCGACTCGCCGTGGTCGGGGATGGCCGACTGGTCGCCCGAGCAGGCCGAGTTGTATTTCACCGACCGCGAGATCAACGGGTTCAATGCCTCGATCATGTCGGCGATCGTCGTGCCGGTGAACGGCGGCCCGAGCTACGAAGGCGCCACCTTCGACGGCATCGAACCGTTCGTCGACGGTGACATCACGCAGTGGAACGAGGTGTACTGGTCGCGTGTCGACGACTACCTCCGGATCGCGTGCCGCCACGGGAACACGGTATTCCTGTATCCGATGGACGGGTGGAACCTCGCCCACGTCTTCGCGTCGACCACGCCGGAACAGGCCTTCGACTACGGACGGCGGTTCGCGCAGCGGTACGCGGAATTCCCGAACATCGTCTGGATGACCGGCGGGGACTACTCACCGGAGGCGGAGGATCTCGCGGCCGGTGCCGAGTCGGACCTCGTGCTGCACGCGATGCTCGACGGGATCCGTGATGCCGGCTCCGACGCACCGTTCACGATCCAACTGGGGTGGGACAAGCTGCTGTCCACGGATCACCCGTTCTGGGAACCGGTCGTGGACTGGAACTTCGTCTACACCTACGCGCCCACCTATCAGGCCGTCCTGCAGGCCTACGAGCGTGCCGACGGAACCCGCGACCCGCGACCCGCACTGTTCTCGGAGGGCAACTACGAAGGTGAGAACAACCAGGAGGACACGGCACCGACCACCGACGAGACACTCCGACGTCAGGCGTTGTGGGCACTGACCTCCGGTTCGCCCGGCGAGTTCCGGGGTTCCGACGACTGGGAGTTCCCGGACGGGTGGGAAACCCGTCTGGATACTCCCGCTGTCGCACAGCTGCGAGCGATACGTGAACTGTGGCAGTCGTGGCCGTGGTGGGAGCTCGTGCCGGATATCGACGAACCGCTCGTCGTCGCAGGTCGCGGCACCCCGTGGACGAGTAACGAGATGATCGACGTTCTCGACGACGAGTACGTCACCGCTGCCCGGACACCCGACGGTTCACTCGCCGTCGTCTACCTTCCGACGCAGCGCACGATCCGGCTCGATCCTGCGTTGGTACCGGAGGAGGCGACCCTCGAGTGGGTCGACCCCGCCGACGCGACCGGGCCTCGGCAGCCGGCGACTTCCGACGAGAACGGCGACATCCCTATACCGGGGCCGAACACGGATGGAGACGGGGATTGGCTTCTCGTGATCACCGAGCGAGAGGGATGAACTTTGCTGTTCGAGAATGCTGCTCTCGTCAGCGGGCGGCGAATCCCTGCGAGCAGAAACTCCATACCTCGTCGGCCGAGATGAGAAGGGTCGTGGTGTCGTCGCCACCGCTCGACTGGGCAATGGACATCACGGTCTGCATTGTCATGGCGGCCATTCGCTTCGCGTTCGTTCCCTCGCGAAGGCTGCCCTCGGCATCGACCTTCTCCATCAGCTCCGTGAACAGCGTGAGCATCGGTGCGTGTGCGACCTTCACCTCGGCAGGATGGGTGAGCACCAGCTGCGGCGCGAGGTCGGTGAACAGGGGTCGCGGGGCCGCCGGATCGGGTCGGGACGACTCGAACAGCAGTTCCACTGCGACGCGCAGCTGATCGAGAGGATCCTTCTCGTCGGCGGCAGCGGCACGGATCTGATCGGCAGAGCGGCTCAGAGCATCCTCGAAGAGTGCCAGCAACAGCTCGTGCTTACCGTCGAATTGTAGGTAGAAGCTGCGAAGCGACTGCTTCGACCGGTCGACAACTTCCTGAACCGTGAAGTCGGTGCTGCCCTTTTCCGCGATGATCGCCTGTGCGGCATCGAGAAAGCGCTGAACGCGCTGCTCGGCGCGCAGCTTCGCGGTCCGGATGGAACGCTCCACCGCGCGCTGCTTCCAGGCCGGCTCTTCGCTGGCGCCCGTCACTGCCCGGATCGCCCTGTGTCGCGTGGAGTGGACATGGGGACACTGTACCGGAGGATAGGGAGGCAACGCGGGGCCGTCCTTCCGCTTTCCGTCCCGACTCGAGACTGTTGCTATCAGAAAAAGAAACCTTGTTCTCATCCCGATACGGCTGATTCGGGGCCGGAAAGAGGCAAGTCGGAATGCGCACCCGGGACGGAATCCGCTGCCGTTCTCGCCATCCGCTGCGGCAATTCGCTGGTTGTCAGGATGGCCGTGAGACATCCTGACAACCAACGCGGGGATCGGAGCGCACCCGGCCGGACGCCGGACCCGTCGAAGAACGGCGCGCTCTGATCTCAGTCGAGCCGGATCGCCCTTTCGGGGCAACCCCCTGCGGCCTCCCGCACGGAGTCCTGGTGTTCGGCCGGGACCTCGGACATCAGGGTGACGGCGTATCCGCCGTCGCTCAGGTCGAAGACCTCCGGGCAGGCCGCGAGGCAGACGCCGTGTCCGCGGCAGGCGTCGTCGTCGACGACGACCTTCACTTCGACTCACCTTCCGCCGGCGTGTACTCGAGGTGCAGGGCGAGCAGGCCGCGCAGGATGAAGGTCGGCAGGTAACCGAACTTCCGGTCGTCCTCGGGGCCGTGCACTTTCTCGGAGATCCGGATCTCGCTGGTGCGCTCGAGCAGGCGCGCGATGCCCACGCGTCCTTCGGTTCGGGCGAGCGGGGCGCCAGGACACGAGTGCACGCCGCGACCGAACGCGATGTGGGTGCGTGCGTTGCGGCGATCGATGTCGAACTCGCTCGGGTCGGAGAACTGGCGCGGGTCGCGGTTGGCGGCGCCGTTGACCAGCATCATGATCGTGCCGGCCGAGACGTCGACCCCGCCGACGGTGGTGGGGGTCTTCGCGAGCCGGAAGTCGCCCTTGATCGGGCTCTCGAAACGCAGCGTCTCCTCGATGAAGTTCGGGATGCGATCGGGCTCGCTGCGCAGGGTCTTCTGGAGTTCGGGCTGTTCGGCGATGATCCGCAACGCGGAACTCAGCAGACGCACGGTGGTCTCCTGGCCGGCGGAGAACACGTTCGCGGCGATACGCAGGACGTCGTCGACGGGCGGCAGGGTGCCGTCGGGGAAGGTTGCGGTGGCGAGGCCCGTCAGCACGTCGTCGGTGGGGTTCGCGCGGCGGTCCTCGATGTACTGGCCGAACTTCTTGTACAGGAACTCGAGCGGGTTGAGCTTCAGCGTCTCACCCTCGGTGCTGCCGAGCGAGAAGCCTTTCTCCACTTGGATCTTCAGGCCCTCGATGAATTCTTGATGGTCACTCTCCGGCACGCCCAGCAGGTCGGCGATGACGAGCATCGCGAACGGAGCGGCGAAGCCGGTGATGTAGTCGCCCTCGCCTCGGGCGAGCAGATCGTCGAGGAGGCGGTCGGCGATGCGCTCGATGAAGGCCTCGTTCTCCTTGAGGCGCTTGGGCGTGATGAGCCGCATCAGCAGGCCGCGATGGTCGGTGTGCTGCGGGGGATCCATGGTGGGGAGCTGGTCGTTCATCGGCAGCGAGGGGCGGTGCTCCTCGATGAAGTCGGTGATGTCGTCGCTCTCGGGGCAGGCCGGAAGGCCGGAGAACGGACCGGTCACCGAGATGCACGACGAGAAGGTCTGCTCGTCGCTCAGGACCTGGATCGCCTCTTCGTAGCCGGTGACCATCATGACGTTGTGGTGGGGTTCGCGCGTGACCGGGCATCCCTCGCGCAGGGCGTCGTAGTAGGGGTACGGGTCCTCGACGAGTTCCGGATCGGTGAAGAAGTCCTTCGTCTCGATGTCGGTCATGGTTCCTCCCGGGGCAGGCGGTGGCTGTGATGGAGTTCGGCTTCGCCACGCGGCGTCGCGCGCTCGAGTCCGTATCTCGACCGCACATCCAACCACGGGTTCGAAAGTTGGGCGCGAGAGGATCTCTCGTGCATTTCGGACTTGTGATGGATAACGTGACGACGATCGATGTGCTGTGTTCGATCTTGAAATGTGTGTAACCGCAGAAGCGACAACATGCCCGTACTCGAGCCTCGGAAAGTTCGGGTACGGGCACGGGATGTGTTCATCGTCGGAATGTCCGATGGGTGACTTCACGCCGACGATGGGTCGGTGGAGTCGACGGGAGGAAGAGCGACGCGACGACCTTCGCGTATCGGCGGTATCCGGTCAGCGGCGCAGATCGGCACCGCGAAGGGCCGGCGTGCTCACCGAGGTATCGGATCGACGGAGCGACCGGACATGGTTGACCGCGAGCGCGGCGAACACGATCACGCTGCCGCACGCCCGGAGGGCGAACGCGAGCGTGATGCCTCCGTCGGTCGGATGCAGGTCGGCGCCCATGTGTGCGGCGAGGACGGCGCCGGACAGGGCACTGCCGAAGGCGCCGCCGACGGTGCGGAGGACCTGGTTGAAACTGACGGCGCTGCCGAGCTCGGTGTCGGCCACGCTGCGTGCGATGAGCGCGGGCATCGCGGCGTAGGTCGTGCCCATGCCGACGCCGAACAGGAACATCCCGACGAGGATCTCCCACAGCCGGTCGTGTTCGAACCACAGCAGGAAGGCCGAGACGGTGCCACCGTCCACATCGACGACCGGGTCGTCGATTCACGAGCCGTCTCCGAACCTCGAACCTCGAACCTCGAACCGGGGCAACATCAGTGATGGGACAAGGCCGCGGGGCGTGCTTCGGTATCGATACCCGGGATACCGCATCCCCGCAGCGATGCGCCCGCGGTCTCCGCCACGAAGTAGAGGGCGACGAGACCGACCGCGCACGCGCCCATCATGTAGAAGGCCGGCATGAGATCGTTGCCGGTCCGCTCGACGAGCCATTCGTTGATCGCGGGAGCCGTACCTCCGAAGATCGAGGTGGCCACGTTGTACGAGATCGCGAACCCGGCGAACCGGACCTGCGTGGGGAACATCGCGGGGAAGGTCGCCGAGATGGTCGACAACTGCATCACGTACAGCAGGCCGAGCACGGTGAAGCCGAGGATCGCCCAGCCGAAGCCCACCGACATCAACATGTACATCGGCACGGCGAGAACGAACAGATCACCCAGCGACGCCGCCCAGAGGGGCTTGCGCCCGATGCGGTCCGACAAGGAGCCGGAGAACGGGATGACCGCCATCATCGCGAGCTGACCGATCAACACCAGGATCAGTGCCGAAGTGGTCGTCAGACCGATCCGGTCCTCGAGATAGGTCGGCATGTAGCTCAGCAACGTGTAGTTGCAGACGTTCAGCGCGATGACCAGACCCATCATCGTGATGATCGGTCGCCAGTAGCGGGTGAGCAGGTCCTTGAACTCGGCGCCGACGCTGGCCTCCTCCTGGTGCGCCTCCTCCAGTTCCTTGAAGACCGGCGTCTCGTCGAGTTTCGAACGAAGGTAGAGGCCCACCAGTGCGAGCGGGCCGGCGACGAAGAACGGCAGTCGCCAGCCCCAGGTCGCCATGAAGGCATCGGTGGACATCAGATCGATCATCAGGACGAGGAACGCACCGACGGAGAAACCACCCAGCGTGCCGAACTCGAGGAAACTACCGTAGAAGCCACGTTTGTGGTCGGGGGAGTACTCGGCCATGAAAGTCGCTGCGCCACCGTACTCACCGCCGGTGGAGAACCCCTGGATCATGCGCAACAGCACGAGCAGCAGAGGTGCCCAGAACCCGATCGACTCGTACGACGGGACCGCGCCGAGCAGAACCGTCGAACCACCCATCAACAGGATGGTGAGCGCCAGGATCTGGCGCCGACCCAACCGGTCGCCGAGTGGACCCCACACGAAACCGCCCAGCGGCCGCATGACGAAGGAGACCGCAAAGACACCCAGCGTGAGCAGTGTCGCGGATTCGAGATCGCCGGGGAAGAACGAATCGGCGATGTAGGTGGCCGTGTAGGCATAGACGCCGTAGTCGAACCACTCGGTGAAATTACCCATGGCCGACGCACCGATGGCGCGCCGTATCTTCGCCGGCGGCTCGTCGTGAGCGTCCGGCTTGGGGTCGACAGAACCGTTCTTCACTATGGTTCCCCCCTGCGATCGAGGTCAGTGCCTCGGCGGATACCCGAAGTCGACAGAGGGTGAAACCGCTTCCCGTGAAGTTCCTCGAAGCCGTGGTCAGGCGGACAATCTGCTGAGCGGGCGTACCGACGAGGCATAACCGTGCCCGCTCACGCCGGCCCGCTGCGGAGTCGACGGTTGCGGCGGTGGCCCTCCGGATCGTCGAGATAGCCCTGCATCACGTTGTATCCGCGGATTAGCACCTCGCTGTCGTCGGCGATGCTCACTTCCACACCGTCGCAGGGTTTTCCGACGGTCGTGGCGATCTGTTCGATGCGCACTGGGAGGCGGCCGACAAGGTGCTCTCGCGGCAAGCAGGCGCGCGGAAAATAGGGCACAGGGGAAATCGGGACGGGTAGTTGTCACTGCAGCGCCGAACGTTTGCGCGCCCTGAAGACAGTTGCATGCCGTCCGAAGGCGTGCTTCTGTCCGCGGACCGTGCAAGCCTGCTCGTTCCGGGGTTGCGGTGATCTCCCTCTGCGGGTCCGGACGGACGTTTGGATGTGCTCCCGACGGGAAGCCTTCACAAGTCCTGCCCCTCCGACGCCGGGAGCACCTGTGCCTGCAACGACCGCGACCGTTTCGCCCACCGACGCCGCTCGGCTCCTCGGGCAGGTGGCCGTGCCGTTCGTGGCGGTGGGACCGATCGCTCGTCGGCGTTGGGCGATGAAGTTGCTCGAGAAGAACCAGTCCGATGCCGGCGTGGTCCGCCTGGTCGCCGATCTACGGAAGCGGCACGGTGACGGACCGGTGGTCGTGCCGATCCCCGGCCGCACCCTCGCGATCGTCCTGACACCCGAGGATGTGGACCGGATCCTGCGCACCGACACGGCGTCGTTCACTGCGGCCAACAAGGAGAAGGTGGCCGCACTCAGCCCGTTCCAGCCCAACGGTGTGCTCATCTCCCGAGGGGACATCCGCGCCCAGCGACGCGCGTTCAACGAGTCGGTCCTCGAACCGGAACACGCCCTGCACCGTCTCGCGGCCGAGTGGGTTCCCGTGATCGAGCAGGAGGCGCAGAATCTGCTCGAGCACGCGAGGTCGCGCGGTGAACTCGACGCTCCTGATTTCGTGAAGACCTGGTGGCGCCTCGTTCGGCGACTCGCGTTCGGCGACGCCGCCCGCGACGACGAGAGCATCACCGACCAGTTGTGGACGCTGCGCTCGAACGGGAACTGGTCGTTCGCGCATCCGCTCCGGCACCGCCTGCGCGATCGGTTCACCCAGAACCTGCACCGTCATGTCACGGCGGCTCCGTCCGAGAGTCTGGCCGGGGTGGTCCGGGACCTCGCAGCGCCGGCGTCCGTCGACCCGATCGGGCAGATGCCGCACTGGTTGTTCGCGTTCGACGCCGCAGGCATGGTCAGCGCCCGAACCCTGGCGGTGTTGTCGACCCATTCCGAGCAGCGTCTGCGCGTCGAGTCGGAATTGTCGGGAACCGAAGCCGGGACACCGCAGGTCTACGAGTACCTGCGGGCCTGCGTGCTGGACACGACCCGGCTGTGGCCGACCACTCCGGTGATCCTCCGGGACTCCGTGGAAGAGACCACGTGGAGCGACGGTGCGAGTGGTATCTCCACGATTCCCGCCGGTACGGGCTTCGTGATCCTGTCCTCGGCCTTCCACCGCTCCGACGACCTGCCGTTCGCCGACACCTTCGAACCCGAGATCTGGCTCGACGGCCGCGCCGAGCGCTATCCCGCGCTCGTGCCGTTCAGCGCCGGACCGACGGTGTGCCCCGGGCGCAGCATCGTGCTGTTCGCGGCGAGCACCTTCCTTGCGACTCTGCTCCGGTCCGCCGAGTTCACCGTGGTGTCGGATATGAAGCCGGATCCGGCGCGTCCGCTGCCCGCGACGTTCGACAATTTCGGTCTGCGTTTCGCGGTGCGGTAGGACCCTCTCGGCTGGGGCCGCAATACCGCCTCGATACCCCCTCGGAGATCGTTTCCCCCGTTATCCGATGGCGTGACGTCACTCACGGTTCACCCCGGTTTTGCGACCAACGCGTGAGGTCGATGGTGTCGATGTGAATCGAGTAGGGCAAATCGGGCGCTTTTTGTCCGATACCGGTCGGTTTGGAGTCAAGGCGACACGCTGAGGTCGTCAAAAGTTCGAAGTACTCTGTGATGGAATCGTGACCCTTTCGTTACCGAGGGCCTGTCCCAGAGGAAACTGCTGTGATCCGAAATCCTGAATCCACCCACACCCGAGAACCCACCGATCTGCGACGGCGCGCAACCCGCGCCGGCAGGTGGATGGCAGTCGCGGTCCTCGCGAGCGCCGTCACCGTCGGCGGAACGACGGTCGCGAACGCCGCAGGCGACCGGGTCCGCGTCGAGTCCGCCACCGCATGGACGGGCGCCGGGGAGAACCTCTCGACCGCACCGCAGGTGCTGAAGGTCGCCGGTGTCGACGCATCCCACTACACCGAGAAGCTGAACCGCGCCGCCGAGAGGGAAGCACAGCGTGTCGTCGAGGCGATCGCTGCCCAGGAGGCAGCACAGCGTGCCGAGGCCGAGCGGATCGCCCGCGAGGCCGCCGAGCAGGCCGCTCGTGAGGAGGCCGCGCGTCGCCCCGCGCTCGCCTTCCCCGCTGCAGGAACGCTGACCTCGGGCTACGGTCCGCGCTGGGGGACCAACCACAACGGTATCGACGTCGCCAACTCGATCGGCACGCCCATCCTCTCCGTCACCGACGGCGTCGTGATCGAATCCGGTCCGGCCTCGGGCTTCGGCCTGTGGGTGCGCATCGCGCAGGACGACGGCACGACCGGTGTCTACGGCCACATCGATCAGTCCCTCGTCTCGGTCGGCCAGCACGTCCGCGCCGGTGAGCAGATCGCCACAATGGGCAACCGCGGCCAGTCCACCGGCCCGCACCTGCACTACGAGGTGTGGCAGCCGGGCGGCGCCAAGGTCGACCCCATCCCGTGGTTCCACGCGCGCGGCGTTCCGGTGCCGAGCTCGCACCTCGGCTGATCCGGTAGGCGACAGCCCGAGAACGGCCCCCGAAACGAACGCCCCCGAAACGACCATTACCCCGACGCTGTCCGCGTCGGGGCAGAGTCGTGCGTGGAGTTACCAGATGCGCACGCGCTCCGAAGGATCGAGATACAGCCTGTCGCCCTCGGTGACGTCGAACGCCTCGTAGAAAGCGTCGATGTTGCGGATCACGCCGTTGCAGCGGAACTCCGGCGGCGAGTGCGGGTCGACGGCGAGGCGTCGTGACGCCTCTTCGTCGCGAACCTTCGTACGCCACACCTGCGCCCACCCGAAGAACACGCGCTGCAGTCCGGTCAGGCCGTCGATGACCGGCGCGGGCTTGCCGTCGAGCGCGATCTCGTAGGCCTTCAACGCGATCGACAGGCCACCGAGATCACCGATGTTCTCGCCGATCGTGAAGCTGCCGTTGACACGCTGTCCGGGAAGGGCCTTCGGCTCGAACTCGTCGTACTGCGCGATGAGGGCCGCGGTGCGCTTACCGAACTCCTCGCGGTCCGAATCGGTCCACCAGTTCTCCAGATTGCCGTCGCCGTCGTACTTCGCGCCCTGATCGTCGAAGCCGTGGCCGATCTCGTGCCCGATGACCGCGCCGATACCGCCGTAGTTCGCGGCGTCGTCGGCATGCAGGTCGAAGAACGGGGGCTGGAGAATCGCGGCGGGGAAGACGATCTCGTTCATCCCCGGGTTGTAGTAGGCGTTGACCGTCTGCGGGGTCATGAACCACTCGCCGCGATCGACCGGACCACCGAGCTTGCCGAGATCGCGGTCGTATTCCGCGGCGTACCCGCTGCGGTAGTTGCCCACCACGTCGTCCGGGGTGATCGTCACAGCGGAGTAGTCGCGCCAGGTGTCGGGATAGCCGACCTTGGGGGTGAACTTCTCGAGCTTGCGCAGCGCGGCCTCGCGCGTGGCCGGGCTCATCCATTCGAGGTCGGTGATGGACTGCCGGTACGCCTCGGTGAGATTGTCGACGAGCACCTGCATGCGCGTCTTCGCCTCGGCGGGGAAGTGCCGTTCGACGTAGAGCTTGCCGACGGCCTCGCCGAGCAGGTCCTGCACGAGCGACACACCGCGCTTCCAGCGGTCGCGGATCTCCTGCGTACCGGTGAGCGTGCGGCCGTAGAACGCGAAGTTCTCGTCGACGAACGCCTCGGACAGGTACGGAGCCCGCGCGCGCAGCACCCGCCACACCGCCCAGGCCTTCCAGTCGTCGAGGTCCTCGTCGGCCCACAACGTCGCGAACGTCTCGAGGAAGCTCGGCTGACGAACGACGATCTCGGCCCACTGGTCGGTGGTCGCGCCGGTCGCGGTGATCCATCCCGTCCAGTCGAACTGCGGAAGATCGGTGCGCAGCGAGTCGAGGGTGAGCAGGTTGTAACTCAGGTCGGCGTCGCGACGCTTGACGACGTCCCAGTGCCCAGCGGCCAGCCTCGTCTCGAGCGCGACCACCTTCGCCGCGTCGTAGGGCAGGTCGGCGAGGGCGAACATCCGGCCGATGTGGGCGGTGTACCGGTCACGGATCTCGGCGTAGCGGTCCTCGCGGTAGTACGACTCGTCGGGCAGCCCGAGCCCGCCCTGCGAAACGTGCATCAGGTACCGCTCGGAGTTCTTCGAATCGGTGTCGACGTAGTGCGCGAGCGCACCCGTCACGCCGGCGCGCTGCAACCCGCCCAGTACTGCCGCGAGCGCGGCGCGGTCGGCAGCGCCGGAGACCGCCCGGAGTTCCCCGCGGATCGGATCGAGACCGGCTGCCTCGATCGTCGCGGTGTCCATGAACGAGGTGTACAGGTCGCCGATCTTCTGGGCGTCGGTGCCCGGCTCGGCGCCGGACGCCGCGGCCTCTTCGATGATGGTCCGCACGTCGACCTCGGCCTTGTCGGCGAGCGTGCGGAAGGCTCCGTCGAGCGCGCGGTCGGCGGGGATCTCGTGTTCGGCGAGCCATCGGCCGTTCACGTGTTCGAAGAGGTCGTCCTGGGGGCGGACCCGTTCGTCGACGTGTCCGAGATCGATGCCGGAGCGAATCTCCGAGTTCTGCGCGAGGGTCATGCTCCCCATCCTTACACCGGAAGGGCAGGTCGTGCAGTCACCCTGCGGACCGGACCGCCGTGGAAGTGGGAGAACACCCTCGGGAGCGTTTACATACTCCTACCATCGCCCTCATGACCGAAGGTTCCACGACGGAGCCGCCCGTGGCGACCCCGTCCACACAGATGCTGGTCGATCCGCGCTTCATGCCTGTCGCGGATCTGTTCTTCCGGATGTTCTACAAGCCGAGCCAGGGCGGCGGCGCTCTCGCCTGCTATCTCCACGGCGAACCCGTCCTCGACATCTGGGCGGGCTGGGCCGCGCGCGACAAGCGGTGGACCCGCGACACCGTGGTGCTGTCGTTCTCCACCGGCAAGGGGGTGGCCAGCACGGTGGTGCACCGCCTCGCCGAGCGTGGCCTGCTCGACTACGACGCAGCCGTGGCCGAGTACTGGCCGGAGTTCGCCGCGGCCGGCAAGGAGACGATCACCCTGCGACAGCTCATGTCGCATCGCGCCGGACTGCACAGGTCCCGCGGTCTCGTGCCCGGCAGGGAAGGACTGCTCGATTCCGAGGCGGTGGCCGCCGCGCTCGCCGCCTCCCCACCCGATCCACGACGTTTCCACGGGCCGGGTTATCACGCCGTCACCTACGGCAACCTCGTCGCCGAGATCGCATCGCGCGTGACCGGGGTGTCCTTCCAGGAACTCGTGCGCACCGAGATCGCCGAGCCGCTCGGCACGGACGAGTTCTGGTACCACGTGCCCGAGGACCAACGGCACCGCATCGCCCGGGTGTTCCCCAAGGTCAACTTCCTGCCGGCACCGTGGACGACGGCGTCGGCGGTGCTGTCGCGCGCGCCGGGCGTGCGGGGTCTAGCCGAGGCGGGCATGGCGGAGGGCTTCGACGAGTTGATGCGCAGTCCGTCCGCGCACGACGCCGTCATGCCGGGATGGAACGGTGTGTTCACCGCTCGGTCCCTGGCCCGCATGTACGCGGCGATCGCGAACGGCGGAGCGATCGACGGTGCCCGCCTGTTGAAGGAGGACACCGTCGGCCAGTTGCTCGAAGTGCAGACCCGGCGACGCGACTACGTCCTCGGCATCCGGCCCAACTGGCGGCTGGGTTACCACCCCGGATGGGTCGCCCTGAGGCAGCAGCCGCTGCGGTCGGTCGGCCACTACGGCTTCGGCGGCTCGGGAGCGTTCGCCGACCCGGAGACCGGACTGTCGGTCGCGTTCGTCACCAACCGCATGGGCAACACCTTCACCACGATCTCCGACGGCCGGTTCCCGAGGCTCGGCGCCGCGGCGGTGACGGCCGCGCGCAGAGCAGCGTGATCAGACGTCGACACCCACGTTGACCGCGGCGAGGACCCGGTCACCCTCACGTGCGGTGACCGTCGTCCCCGTCGGGTCGTGGATCGAGTCGGTGTCGTTGCGAGTGTCGCGGCCGCTGTGCTCGGTGTACGGCTCGACCGTCCTCGTTCATGATCTCTCCTCCGTGCGTCCTCGTTCCGACCATCGTGCGTCCGGACGCTCGAGGCACGGTGCGAGAGAGCTGGGAGATTCCTGCGAATCCGTTACGCGCGGTGCAGCAGCTGGACGTTGGCGTGTGCGCGCACGTAGACGGTGCCGTCGGCGGCGCACAGCGTCGTCTCGAAGGACGCGAGTCGCCGTCCGGCCCGCACCGCTTCGGATCGCAGTTCGATGACCGGCCCGGGGACGGCGGGCGAGCGGAGGTAGTCGAGGCCGATCTCCAGCACGCGATAGTTCTGATCGATGCCTGTCAGCGTCTGTGCGGCCAGGCCGGTGACGGCCTCCGCCATCGACACGAGCACACCGCCCTGCACCGAACCGATCACGTTGGCCATCCACTCGCGCGGCGACAGCCGGGCCTGCACGACGCCGCGCTCGGCGGCTGTCACCTCGAGTCCGAGCAGCCCGGCGAGCGGTCCGCGCGGAAGAGTCCCGGTGGAGATGCCCGTGACGATGTCGAGGCCGGGCAGTTCGGCCAGGATCGCCACATCGGACCACGGTTCCGGCTCGTCCCGCTCCGGCACGGCCTCCGACGCCTCGGCGCCGAGTTCCATCGGCGTGCGCCCGACGACGATGGAGCGGCCGACCAGGTGCGCGACGAGAGCACCCTGCTCGTCGCGCACGTCGGTGCCCGACACGGCGGTGGACTCGTCGAAGAACAGGCTGCTGCCGTGACCGACGAGGGCCCCCGAGGCTGGGAAGGGGTGGGCGAGCGTCGCCGTCACGTGCGACAGCACGCTCTGCGGTCGCTCACCGGTCTCCGCGAATCGCGCGATACCGGCGGGTGCGCCCGCGGCGACGTCGGTGAAGACGCCGATGGAGGCGAGCGTGGTCTGCCCGCGGTGGTCGAACAGGTGCGATCCGACGGACTGGGTGACCGAGACCGACGCGTCGTCGGCGACCTCGATGCCGACGCCCATGAAACGACCCGGACGATCGACGGTGAACTGTGCGGTCTCGATTGCCATTCCTTGCTTCTACCAGGAACAGCGCAATAAAGAGCAATCGGGGAGTGGTTCGTCCCGGTCCGCGATCACCGGTCGACCCCGCTCTGCGGTCACCCCTCGGCTCAGCTCCGTGACTGTCGGTCGCTTCAGCTCCGTGACTGTCGGTCGCTTCAGCTCCGTGACTGTCGGTCGCTTCAGCTCCGTGGCGTCTCCGGACCGCGACGACCCTCGAGTTCCCGGATCCGCTTCGACGCCTCCTCGAGCCGCTTCTTCCGTTCGGCGGCCTCCGACTTCTTGAGCTCTTCGTAGACCTTCTCGTCGTCGTCGCTGTACTTCAGGATCAACCGCGGAACGCTGAGCGTGACGATCAGCGACGGCCACACGATCCACGCGTAGCTCCAGTCGAGAGCGATCTGCAGGACGAGGAAGGTCACGAGCGTGACGCCGATGATGATCCAGTCCAGCGTCTCGACCATGCTGCCCCGTTCGCGGAGCGAGGCCAGTTCGTCCTCCGGGGACTGGGGTGCCGTCGCAGAGGAGCTGTCGTGGCTGACCGCCGGCGCGGAGGAGTCGTGGGTCATCCGGATGTGACCGTCGACCTGTTCGAGGGGAACACCGCCGGGTAGCCCCCGGAAGGAGGGGAGCAACGCCGAAAACGTTCGCGCCGAAGATATCTCTCCGGATCGTTCGTAGAACTCGGCGCTGTCGAGCCGGCCCGCGGCGTAGTGTTCGCCGAGTGCGTTCAACGCGTGCATGCGTTCGGCGTCGCTGAGCAGCAGGTCGTCGTGATCGGAAGTGCCGGTCATTGTTTTTCCCGCGCTTTCGGAGTCGGTTGTCGAATCCTGGTGCATCCCCGATCCTAGAGCTGATGGTCGGGCATGTCCCGGGCGAGGATGGCCGCCTGGATCCGCGATTGCAGCCCGAGTTTGTGCAGCACCCGGGCGACGTGTGTCTTCGCCGTGTTCTCACCGATGCCGAGGCGGGTGGCGATCTGGCGGTTGGACAATCCCTCGCCCAGGCACGCGAAGACCTCCTGTTCGCGTGCGGTGAGGGCGTCGATATCCGGACCGTCCGGAACATCCTCCCGCCGAGTCGATTTCGAGACGAACGCGTCGATGACGGTTCGCGTGATCTGCGGTGAGAGCACGGACTCCCCGGAGTGCACCGCCCGGATCGCGTCGAGCATGGCATCCGCGGAGGCGGTCTTGAGGAGGTATCCGGCCGCTCCGGCCCGAAGACTCTCGAAGACGTACTCGTCGATCTCGAAACTCGTCAGCACCAGCACCCGGGCACTCGTCTCCTCGGTGATGGTGCGGGTCGCGGCGATCCCGTCGACGTGCGGCATGCGGATGTCCATGAGGACGACATCCGGGGCGAGGGCGCGCGTCTGCGACACCGCGACGGCACCGTCGGCGGCTTCGCCCACCACCTCGATGTCCTCGCTCGTGTGGAGCAGGAGCCGCAGGCCCGCGCGGATGGCGCTGTGGTCGTCGGCGAGCAACACCCTGATCGTCACGTCGTACTCCTGTTCGCGATCGGCAGTTGCACGTATGTCCTCCATTCGTTCCCGTCGCGACCGGAGCGGGCGTGCCCGCCCACCGCGGCGGCGCGTTCGGCGATGTTGCGCAGGCCGTGCCCGGCGCCGCGGGCCGGTGACGGGTCCGGGGTGTCCGGGTCGCCGATCGGGTTCACCACCTCGATCCCGAGGCGGCCGTCGGCGTCGTCGAAACGAAGGGTCACCGGCCGTCCGGGTGCATGCTTGACCGCGTTCGTCAGGGTCTCCTGGACGATGCGGTAGGCCGTGAGATCGACCTCCGCGTCGAGGTCTGCGGGTGGACGACCGTCGATCCGGACGGAGGTGCCGGCGGCGCGTGCGGAGGCGGTGAGCGGTTCGAGGTCGGCGAGGCGACCCGCGGTGGTGATCTCGTCGGTGTCGTCGCTGCGCAACAGACGCACCATCGACTGCATCTCCTGCAGGGCGGCCACGCTGCCGGAGCGCACGGACTCGAGCACGGTCAGCGCTCGGTCGGGATCGGAATCGCGGAGGCGGAGCGCGGCCTCGCTCTGGATCGCGATCGACGACAGGTGCCCGGCCACCACGTCGTGCAGGTCGCGGGCCAGACGCTGCCGCTCGGTGGTGATGGCGGCGCGACGGTCCAGTTCCGCGACCCGCGAGAGAGCCTCGGCGCGTGCCCGTTCGATCTCGGCGGCGTCCCGATGTGTGCGGACGGATCGGGCCCACCAGATCGGGACGACGATCACGAGCGCGGCGATCGACACGGCCCATACGGCGATGCGCAGTTCTCCGAAGTACACACCGAGCGCGACGGCGCCGACGACGATCGGGACCAACGGGGCGCGTTCGAGGAAGCGACTGGTCCGCGCCGAGCCGAAGAGCGTTGCGGTGTACAGCAGGTCGCCGTATGCGATCCAGACCGGCAGTGAAGGGCCGACGACGAGGTCGACCAGTACCGGAACCGTGCCCAGCAGGAGTGCGAGAAGCGGTCGTGTGCGACGCATCGTCATCGGTGCACACACGCACGCGAGCAGAACCAGCCACACCCACAGCGGCTGCGGCGGCCGGTCCTCGACGAGCACACCGAGATCCAGGGCGTACAACAGCGAGCCACCCGCGAAGTACGCGAGGGCGACGAGCAGGGAGTTGTAGCGCGGGTTCACGAATCCCACTCGAATTTCGGATTCACGGTTGTCCACGGCAACGATTCGACCACAACCGGGGGAGGATCAGGGTCGGCGTCACCCGAAGTGATGAGGCATTTGCCGCCCATCGGGCGACGCGCGCGGGGGGATGTGCGCGCGATTCTGAGGTGATGTTCAGCCACATCGCCGCTTTCATCGTCGGGTGCGAGATCGCGTTCTGGGTCGTGCTCGCGGCCGGCCTCGTGTGCCGGTATCTGCTCCGGCTCCGGAGGACGGGCACGGTGCTGCTCGCCCTGATCCCGCTGATCGACGTCGTTCTGCTCGCGGCCGTCGCGGTGGATCTGCACAACGGGGCGGAGGTCGGCTGGGTCCACCGCGCCGCGGGTATCTATCTCGGTGCGAGTGTCGCCTTCGGGCCGAGCGTCGTCCGGTGGGCCGACCGGCGGTTCGCCTATCACCTCGCGGGTGGTCCGAAACCGGAACGCGCTCCGAAGGAGGGCCCGGAGGCCTTCCGCAAGGAATGTGTGGACTTCGGGCGATGGCTGCTCGCGGCCGGGATCAGTGCGGCAGCCGTGCTCGGGCTCGGGTCGACCGTCGCGAACGGCGAACAGGCCTCGGCGCTGTACGGAATCTTCCCCACCCTCGCCACGATCACGGTGATCTGGCTGATCACGGGCCCGGTCTGGGTGCTCGGCAAGCAGTGACGACCACACCGCGCCGAGAAATCTCGGGGTGCGCGATGAGTTCTCACGGGGCGGCCGGTCTATATCGGTGACACCCGCACCGCGTCCCGCACAGGACGAACCGACCACAGGAGAAACCATGTCGCGCATGCTGTTCGTCAATCTCTCCGTCGAGAACATCACCGCCACCCGCGCATTCTTCGACACGCTCGGATTCACCTTCAACGACATGTTCTGCGACGAGAACACCGCGTGCCTGGAGATCAACGACCAGACCTACGTGATGTTGCTCGAGAAGCCGCGATTCCGCGACTTCATCAACGACGACATCTGCGACACCACGAAGGCGCATGAGGCGCTGATGTGCGTCTCGGCCGACAGTCGCGACGGCGTCGACGCGCTCGTCGACGGCGCGATCGCGGCCGGCGGCAGCGAATGGGTGACGACCGGCGCGCAGAAGGCGCAGGAGGAGATGGGGGACTTCGCCCACCAGCGGGCCTTCCGCGACCTCGACGGCCATGTCTGGGAGGTCATGTGGATGGACATGTCGGCTGCGGCGCAGGCCTGGGCTCCGGAGGACGCCGAGGAGAACGCCACCGCAGAAGCCTGACCGCGACCGTCAGCGGGCTGCCGGGTCCTCCGGCAGCCCGAATCGCGCGAACAACGCCGTGGTGTCGTCGGAGAAGAAGACGGTGGCGTGCGCGACCCTACTGTCGACGATGTCGAGCACCTGCAGTTGGAAAGGGTGGTGGCGGCCGTCCTCCCCTCGCATGTACAGCCCGAATGCCGGCTGGCCGTTGGCCACGGTGGGAAGCAGCACCTGGTCGCCGGGGCCCTTCGCGGGGCAGTTCTGCTTGATGAGGGTGACGATCGCGTCGGGGCCCTGGTACCAGCCTTCGAACGGCGGCATCTCCCAGACGGCGTCCTGGGTGAGCATCTCGACGAGCGAATCGATGTCGTACTTCTCGAAGCCGTCGACCCAGCGCTGCAGCAACGCCTTGGTCTCGGCGCTGTCGGGTTCGGCGAGGTCGTCGTCGCGGACCTGGGCGTCCTTCAGCTGCGCGCGTGCCCGCTGCAGGAGGCTGTTGACCGCCGCCGTCGACGTGTCGAGCGCGGCTGCGACCTCGGTGGCGCGCCACTGCAGGACCTCGCGGAGCAGCAGGACCGCGCGTTGGCGGGCGGACAGGTGCTGCAGGGCGGCGACGAACGCGAGGCGGACGGAATCGCGGGAGGCGGCGATGGTGGCGGGATCCGACGGATCGTCGGTGGCGTACCCGATGGGGAACGGCTCGAGCCACGGCACCTCGGGGCGGGTGACCAGATCGTCGGTGGGATCGGAACTGGGCGCGCCGAGCCCGGTGGGCAACGGCCGGCGACTGCGACCTTCGAGCGCCGTCAGGCACACGTTGGTAGCGATCCGGTGCAGCCACGTGCGCAGTGAGGAGCGGCCGCCGAAGTTCTCGTAACCGCGCCAGGCGCGCAGATAGGTCTCCTGGACCAGATCTTCCGCATCGTGCAGCGACCCGCTCATGCGATAACAGTGGGCGAGCAGTTCGCGACGGAACGGCTCGGCGAGTTCCATGAAATCGGTCGACGTCGATGTCGAACCGGCAGATTCTTCGAGCAGTTGTTCGGTCATGAGCGCGATACCCCCGGCTGGTCGGACCCGAATCCGCTACCCGTCAGAGAGTAGTCGGGGGCACCGACAGAAGACAGATGATCGCCGGGTCTCGATCGAGGCGCCGGATGCAGGTACCGTGCACGAAGTCGCGCCGAGGTGAGCGCGTGGTGGACGGAGTGGGGACAGGTCGTGCACGAGTACACGCTGCGCGAAGGCGTATCCGGAGCGCAGGGGCACAGCAGGCCCGAGCGCAACGGGCCCGTCGGCCCCTTCGCCGACGGACTTCCACCCGGTGCCCTGGACGTCGAGCGGCCTCCGCTCGACCGGTTCGGGCCGGCCGAGCTCGGACGGGCAGTGGTCGTCGCCGCCGTCCTGATCACCTTCGTGGTGTGGGCGGTGCTGCGGTGGACCGTCCGGCCCCGGCAGCACAGCGTCGTCGAAGCGGCCGCGCACGGCACCGTCGACGCCTTCGAACATCTCGGGCCGACCTTCGTGAAGCTGGGCCAGCTCATCGCGTCGTCGCCCGGGCTGTTCCCCGCGGCGCTCGCCGACGCGTGCCTGCGCATGCTCGACGACGTGCCGACCTTCCCCTCCGAGCAGGCCCGCGCGGTGATCGAGGAGGATCTCGGACACCGCATCGACGAGATGTTCGAGTCGTTCGACGATGTGCCGCTCGCCGCGGCGTCCGTCGCCCAGGTGCACGGGTGCGTGTTGCGCGACGGCCGTCGGGCCGTGGTGAAGGTGCAGCGGCCGGGGATCGCGCACGGCATGCTCGTCGATCTGCGCGCCGCCTACATGGGCGCGAAGCTGCTGCAGCTCTTCGAGTTCTTCCGTATCGCGAACACTCCGGGGATCATCCGCGATCTCTACAACGCGACGATGACCGAGCTCAACGCGGCGGTCGAAGCGGATCGTCAGGATCGTTTCCGCCGCAACATCTCCGCGTTCGGCGACAACGTCTACGTCACGGTGCCCGAGGTGTACTGGCAGTGGTGCGGTCCGCGGGTGATCTGCATGGAGCGCCTGCAGGGCAAGCCCGTCGACCGGGTGGTGCCGGGCCAGGACGATCTCGACACCTCCCTGCTCGTGCGCCGCGGAGTGAAGGTGTGGATGGAGGCGGTGCTCTGTCACGGCCCGTTCCACGGCGACGTGCACGCGGGCAATCTCTGGCTGCTCGACGACGGACGTGTCGCGCTGCTCGACTTCGGCATCGTCGGCGAACTGCCCGAGAAGTGGCGCGCGCTGCTGCGGGCGTTGTTCCGCGCGGCCCTGCTCGACGGGGACTTCACGGCGGTCGCGCAGAGTGTGCGGGCGCTCGGTGTCGCCGCCGACCTCGACGTCGACGACGCGGCGGTCGGCCGGCAGGTTGCCGAGATCTTCGGTCCGCTGCTCGGTCAGGACGTGGGGGAGTTGCGGCTCAGCGAACTGATCGGTGCGCTCGTCTCGCTCGGCCGCAAGTGGAACACGTCGACGCCCGAGGAACTCGTGTTGTTCGGGAAGCAGCTCGGATATTTCGAGCGCTACGCGACCGCGCTGGCGCCGGGCTGGGTGCTCGGCCGCGATCCCTTCGTCTTCCGGAACATCTTCCCGGACGAGGTAGCCATAAGAATCGCCGAATCGAACGTGAGCCTGCCCGACTGAGCCACGAGCCCGTTCGGTCTTTACAGGATCCGACCGGCCCCGTAATTTGAACGATCGTTCGACCAAATTATGGTGCGAGCCACACATTGGCTACCGGAAGGACCGCGACCGCAATGGCAACTTCGCAGGACGTCGTACTGAGCATGCGCGACGGAAACGTCGTGACCTGGACGATCAACCTTCCGGAGGCGCGCAACCCGATCTCGGGTGACGACGTCGTCGACCGTCTCGTCGAGCTCGTCGAGGAGGCCAACCGCGACATCGACACCCGCGTCGTCATTCTCACCGGCGCCGGATCGGCCTTCTCCGCCGGCGGCAACGTCAAGGACATGGACGAGCGTCGCGGCATGTTCGGCGGCAGCCCCCACGCCCTGCGCGAGGGTTACCGCCGCGGCATCCAGCGCCTGCCCCGCGCTATCTACCACTGCGAGGTCCCGATCATCGCGGCCGTCAACGGACCCGCCGTGGGCGCCGGCTGCGACCTCGCGATGATGTGCGACATGCGGATCGCCTCGTCGAAGGCGTTCTTCGCGGAGAGCTTCGTCAAGCTCGGCATCATCCCCGGCGACGGCGGCGCCTGGCTGCTTCCGCGCGCGGTCGGTGCGGCGCGCGCCGCCGAGATGGCCTTCACCGGCGACCGCGTCGACGCCGCGACGGCATTCGACTGGGGCATGGTCTCGCAGGTCGTCGAACCCGAGCAGCTCCTCGACGCCGCGAATGCGCTCGCCGCCCGCGTCGCCGTCAACCCCCCGAGCGCACTGCGGATGACGAAGAAGTTGCTGCGCGAGGGTCAGCGCGTCGATCTCGACACGCTCCTCGAACTGTCGGCCTCCTTCCAGGCGCTCTCGCACCACACCGAGGACCACCGCGAAGCCCTCTCGGCGTTCCTCGAACGACGCACCGGCGACTTCACCGGCAACTGACCTTCCCCTCTCCTTGCCCCCACACCCCGGAGGACAAGCCATGCAGCGGACGATCTTCACCGAAGAACACGAGCAGTTCCGGAAGATGGTGCGCGACTTCATCGAACGTGAGGTCGCGCCGCATCGCGAGGAATGGGACGAGATGGGTCGCCCGCCCCGCGAATTCTTCCGCCGGCTGGGCGAACTCGGCATCCTGGGGATCCATGTCCCCGAGGAGTTCGGCGGAGGGGGCGAGTCCGGCTTCAAGTTCAACACGATCGTCTTCGAAGAGGTTGCGCGCGCCGGAGTCTCGTTCGGCTCCTACACCGTGCACGCCTGCCTGATCCTGCCCTACCTGCTCGAGTACGCGACCGAGGAGCAGAAGCAGCGCTGGCTGCCCGGCTTCGCCGACGGCTCGATCATGACCGCGATCGCGATGACCGAGCCCGGCACCGGCTCCGACCTCGCCAACATCGCGACCTCGGCGAAGCTGTCCGAGGACGGCAAGCACTACATCATCAACGGCGCGAAGACCTTCATCACCGGCGGCGTCACCGCCGACCTCATCCTCACGGTCTGCCGTACGAGTCCGTTCGATCCTGAGAACCGCCGCGGCGGCCTGTCGATCATCGCGGTGCCCACCGACACCGAGGGCTTCGCGGTAGGCCGTAAGCTCGACAAGATCGGCCTGCACCAGCAGGACACCGCCGAGCTCTCGTACACCGACGTGAAGGTGCCGGTCGAGAACCTCCTCGGTGAGGAAGGCGCGGGCTTCGGCTACCTCACCCACAACCTGCCGCAGGAGCGTCTGAGCATCGCTCTGAACCAGGTCGGCTTCGCCGAGGCCGCCATCGCCCACGCGATCGCATACACCAAGGAACGCAAGGTCTTCGGCAAGCCCGTCGCCTCGTTCCAGAACACCAAGTTCGTGCTCGCCGAGTGCTCGGCCGAGACCCAGGCCGCGCGTGTCTACGTCGACCACTGCCTCGAACTGCTCGACCGCAAGGAACTGACGGTCGCCGATGCGGCCCGCGCGAAGCTGTTCTGCACCGAGGTCTCCGGTCGCGTCATCGACAAGTGCCTGCAACTGCACGGCGGCTACGGCTACATCACCGAGTATCCGATCGCCCGGCTGTACGCCGACACCCGCGTGACCCGGATCTACGGTGGCACCAGCGAGGTCATGAAGACGATCATCTCCAAGGATCTGGGGCTGTAGGCATGTACCCGGGCCGTTACGCCGCCGTCGCCCCGGATCGGCCCGCCGTGCACGAGGCCGCGACCGGCCGGACGCTCACCTATCGGGAGCTCGAGGGCGCGTCCGTCCGGTTCGCGCACTGGCTGCGCGCACACGACGTCGGGAAGGGCGACCACATCGCGGTCGTCACCGTCAACGACGCCACTGCGTTCGAACTGTACTGGGGGGCAGTTCGTTCGGGCGTCTACGTCACCTTCGTCAACACGCATCTCGCTCCCGTCGAGGCCGCGTACATCGTCGACGACTGCGACGCGAAGGTGCTCGTCGTCTCGGCGCCGCTCGCCGACCTCGCCGAGGCGATCGTGCCGCTCACCCCGAAGGTGACGCACCGTGTCGCCTTCGAAGGGCAGGTGCCCGGACATCTCGTGTACGAGGAGGAGGTGGCGGGTCTTCCCGTCACCCCGATGCCGGACCAACCCCGCGGCAGCGACATGCTGTACTCCTCCGGCACCACCGGGCGCCCCAAAGGCATCAAGCCCGCTCTCTCCGGTGCCCAGGTCGGTGACGAGCCCGGTCCTCCGCTGCTGAAGCAGGTGCGCCGCTTCGGTTTCGACGAGAACACCGTCTACCTGTCGCCGGCACCGATCTACCACGCCGCGCCCTTGCGGTACGGCGTGTCGACGCAGGCGCTCGGTGGCACGGTCGTGCTCATGGAGCGGTTCGTCGACGAACTGCCGCGCACGCCGACGGGCAAGATGGTCGAGGGCAGGCTCGGCGAGCTGATCGCGCAGTACGCCGATACCGGAGCGTTGTCGTGAGAGTGCTGTCGCCGAAGCAGCGCGTCTTCATCGAGGCGGGCCGGAAGGAGTTCGTGCGCAACGGATACGGCTCGTCGTCGATCCGGACCATCGCGCAGGAGGCAGGCGTGAGCCTGTCCGCCCTGTACTACCACTACAAGAACAAACAGGATCTGCTGCTGGCGATCCTGCTCGACGGCGTCGACACCTACGACGCGGTCTGTGACGCCGAACTCGCCCGCGTCGGCGACGATCCGGTCGAGCAGATCCGCGCGTTCGTCAAGGGGAACGTCATCTTCCGCACGCAGTTCCCCGAGCAGGGACGCATGATCGCGACGGAGGTGCGCAATCTCGAACCCGAGGGTGCGCGACTGTACGAGGAACGCCGGCGCGCCGGCCGAAGGCGGATCCGCGACATCATCGATCGCGGTGTCGCACAAGGCGTCTTCACCACGAAGTATCCCGACGACTGCCGCCGATCGATTTTGGCGATGGTCTCGGCTATCGCCAACTGGTATGACCCCGCGGGCCCGGACGACCCGGACGAGATCGCGGAACGCTACGCGGACCTGTCGCTGGCGCTGCTGTGTCCCACCATCACCGGTGGAGAAGGAGATCGACGATGAGTGCACGACTCGTGCCGAGGGCGGGCACCCCCGACCCGGCACTGACGGAACTCCGTGCCGAGGTACGGGCGTTCCTGAAGGAACAGATCGAGGCGGGCGTGTTCACCCCGGGCATCGACACCTGGCTGACGCGATGGAACCCCGATTTCACGCGTGCGCTCGCCGCTCGCGGCTGGGTCGGCATGACGATCCCCGTCGAGTACGGCGGACACGGACGAACCTTCATGGAGCGCTTCGTCGTCACCGAGGAGTTGCTCGCAGTGGGCGCTCCGGTCGCCGCCCAGTGGGTCGCCGACCGCCAGGCCGCACCGTCGCTACTGAAGTACGGCACCGAAGAGCAGAAGCAGCGGTTCCTGCCGGGCATCGCGGCCGGTGAGATCTGCTGGGCCATCGGAATGTCCGAGCCCGACTCCGGATCCGACCTCGCGAGCGTCAAGACGAAGGCCACGCAGGTGGACGGTGGGTGGCGGATCTCCGGCACCAAGTTGTGGACGTCCGGGGCCCACCACGCCGACGCCTTCTTCGGCCTCGCGCGGTCCGCCCCGCTCGATCCCGCGCACCGCCACGACGGGCTGAGCCAGTTCATCGTGCTGCTCGACTCCCCGGGCGTGACCATCCGCCCGATCCTGTCGATGTCCGGCGACCACCACTTCAACGAGGTGCTGCTCGACGACGTCTTCGTCCCGGACGACCTGGTGCTCGGACAGATCGGCGCCGGCTGGGAACAGGTGACGAGCGAGCTCGGTTACGAGCGCAGCGGTCCCGAACGTTTCCTGTCGACCTTCGGGGTGCTCGAATCCCTCGTACACGGTGTGGCCGACGGCAGCGTCGAAGCGGACACCCGCATCGGAGCGACCATCGGACGCATGGCGGGCCTGCACCGCATGTCCACCGCGGTCTCCGAGTCCCTCGAACGTGGCGAGAACGCCGAACTCGCGGCGTCGGTCGTGAAGGTGCTCGGCACGAAGACCGAAGGTGACCTGGCGGATCTCGCCGACGAGATCGCGGGATACACCGCAGCCGACGCACATCTGGCCGAGCTCGTCCGAGCAGGCGTCATGCAACGACCGGGCTTCACACTGCGCGGCGGCACGAGCGAGATCCTCCGCGGGGTCATCGCACGAGGATTGGGGATGAGATGAGCGGGCAGGACGCACTGCAGTCGACGGAACTGCGCGATTTCGCACAGATGTTGTCCGAGGTGTTCACCTCGGGTGACGACCACCGCATCGGTGAGGTCGTGGAACTCGATCGTGCCCTGTGGAGCACCCTCACCGAGCTCGGCCTCGATCGGCTCACGGGTTCGGAGGAGAGCGGCGGAAGCGGCGCGGGATGGCTCGAGGCCGCCCTGCTGCTCGAGGCCGCCGGCAGCGCTGCTGCTGCCGTGCCGGTGGCCGAGAACGATCTGCTCGCGGGCTGGCTCCTCGAGCAGGCGGGCCTCGATGCGGCGCCGGCGGTGCGTACCGCCGCGGTGCTCGACGCCGACGGCCGCGCACGCCACGTGCCGTGGGCCCGGTTCGCGGACTCGATCGTCGTGTTGTGGGAGTCACCGCAGGGATGGCAGGTCGCCGAGGTCGCTCGCGGCGATGTCGAGATCGTCGAGGCCGTGAACCTGGCGGCGGAGCCCCGCGATCACATGTGCGTCGACCTGTCGGCACTGTCCGGGCGCGACGTTCCGGCGGGCACCGCCGACGAGTTCCGCCACCGGGGCGCGCTCGTCCGTGCGCTGGCCACCGCGGGTGCGATGGATCGGGTTCTCGAGCTCGTCGTCGATCACACCACTGCCCGCGTGCAGTTCGGTCGTCCGCTGGCCAAGTTCCAGGCGGTGCAGGCGCTCGTCGCCGACATCGCCACCGAGGCCTCGCTCGTGCACGCCGCCGCGGATGGTGCGGTCGATGCCGTTCTCGCCGGTGGTTTCGATGACGCGTCGACCCGCTTCGCGATCGCGGCGGCCGCGTCGTGTGCCGGACATGCGGCGTCGGTCGTCGCCCGAAACGCGCATCAGGCACTCGGCGCGATCGGCTTCACGATGGAACACGAGCTGCAACGGCACGCCAACCGGATCCTGTCGTGGCGCAGCGAATTCGGCACGGTCGCGTCGTGGGATTCCGAACTGCTCGCCGCGGCCGGTGAAGCCGGGGACGTGTGGGCGTTGATCACGGGTGGCCCGGCACGCTGACGAGCACGAGACATGTCGGTGCATGCTTCAACGCGGTCTTATCGATGTCGTTCACAGGGGCGAGGACTGCACACCACGCGTCCCGGGATCTTCGAACCAGTAGCAGTGACAGTTCACGCCACCGGGGATCTCCCCGGCATCTCCGCAGCGTGGGACGGGGGCGAACCACTGCTGGTACCGGCCGGATTCGGATCGGATTTCGCCCGCGCAGCACCGACCCGTCGACGCAGAGCAAGGGTGACCGTCACGGCTTGCCAGAAGAGAATGCCGACCAGAATCGACAGGGCGAACGCCAACCAGGGATGGTCCTCTCGCAGCGGCAGATACACCTGGAAGTGCGTCAGGTAGATGTAGAGCGACGCGCTCGCCAGCACCCCTGCGATCCGGCTCAGCACAGGTGGGCAGGGAACGGACTCGAGCCACACCAGCAGGCCCAGCCCACCGATGACGAGAAGTTCTCGCTGGAGATCACCCGAGAAGTATCCGGGCACCGTGGCTGCGATCACCGCCGTGACGATCATTCGGTGCCACACGGTCGTCGACGTAGCGGCAGCCCAGCCCAGGGCGAACAACCAGAAGACCATCGACGCGCTCAGAATCAGATTGTTGCCGTCCCCGAGCTCGATCACGCGGTAGCGGGGGAGCAGACCCACACCCACCAAGGCCATCGCGAACCAGAACGAGTGCCTGCGCTCAACACGGTCGATGAGCGGGATGGACAACACCGCGATGACTACGAGCAGGATGTACACGATCGCCTCGATGAACCAGTACCGCCATTCGGGCGTCCACCCGTCGGGGCCGAGAATGCCGTTGAGCAACAACGCACTGGTCACGAGATAGTCCCCGGTCAGTGCGATCACGACGCCGAGCCACACCATGCTGGGTACGGCAATTCGGGCGACGCTGCCCAGGACATGTCGCACCCGTTCGGTACGGGGAGTGGCGAGATGAAAGCGTGCGAAGTTGTATCCGGCGACCCCCAGCAGCACATGCGCGCCGCCGAGAACCCCGAACAACCGGATGTGCGAACCGACGATCAGCACGATCGCAACAGCGCGGAGCAGCACATTGGTCTCGACCGCCCGCCACCATCGTCGCCGGGGCGTAGGCACGAAATCCTTGATCGCGGTGGTGTGCCAGTTCTGGGGTAGATAGCCGAGCATGCGCTCGAGCCGCAGAGACATCTGCACATAGGACAGCGAGTCGCCGCCCAGGCTCACGAACGAGCTGTCGTCGGTGACCTGCCCACTGTGCAGCACCTCGGCATACAGGGTCCGCAGGGCGGCCGTGTCCACGACGGTGCTCTCTGCCTCGGGTGAATCGGGCGTCGCGTGGTGCACGAGCTCGGCCACTGCCCGAAGGTCGGGTTTGCCCGTGCCGGTCCGCGGAAGCTCGTCGACGAGACACACCCGCACGGCCGCGACGGGAAGACCACAGGCCCGTGCGCTCGCGGACCGGATCGCCTCGAGATCGCTCGCACCCTCGACCGCCACGATCATGTCGTCCGTCCCGCCGACACAGCATGCCGTCAGTCCCTGTTCGGCGAGGGTCGACTCGACCTGCTGCAGGTCGATCCGTAGCCCGAAGATCTTGACGAAACGGCTGCGTCGGCCCACCACCTCGTACACGCCGCCGTCGATCTGCCGCGCGAGGTCGCCGGTCCGCAGTTCACCCTCGAGGACGTCCCCGAGACCCAGATCCTCGGGCGTGTGCGCGTAGCCGAGCATCACGTTCGGCCCCGTGTAGATCAGTTCACCGGTGCCGTCCGGAGCGTCCGGTATCGGCTCGAGCCGGAAGGATCCACCGGGAACAGCTCGTCCGATCGACTGCGGATAGTCGGAGGCGAGTTCCGGAGGCAGGTACGCCATCCGTGCGGTCGCCTCCGTCTGCCCGTACATGACGAAGAAATCCCAGCCCCGCTCACGGCCCGACTGCGTATAGGCGCGGACCCGATCCGGTGAGAGTCGACCGCCGGCCTGGGTGATGTAGCGCAGGTCGGGTAGGTCCAGTTCGTCGAATCCGAACCGATCGAGCAGATCGAACGTGTAGGGCACGCCGGCGAAGCTGGTGCCGCGGTGGTCTCGGAACAGCTCCCAGAACGCCGGGTCGGTCACCGAGCGGCTCGTGAGGATCACTGCGGCTCCGCGCAGTAGGTGGCTGTGGATGACAGAGAGCCCGTAGCAGTAATACATCGGCAGCGTCGTCACTGCCCGGTCGGTACTACGGATGTCGAGGTACTCCGCGATCGACTCTGCATTGGACTGCACGTTGCGATGGGACAGGCGGACGAGTTT
Organism: Rhodococcus sp. 852002-51564_SCH6189132-a; assembly: GCF_001665495.1. Taxonomy (NCBI): domain Bacteria; kingdom Bacillati; phylum Actinomycetota; class Actinomycetes; order Mycobacteriales; family Nocardiaceae; genus Rhodococcus; species Rhodococcus sp. 852002-51564_SCH6189132-a. The sequence continues at coordinate 6,516 of NZ_LZMJ01000043.1, read as the reverse complement.
CGGGGAGCCCGTCGAGCCGGAGGTGCTCAGCAGCAGCGCCAGGTCGGGGTGCAGTACATGCGCAGAACCGTCACCCCGTTCCTCGATCGTCACAGTCCCGTCGATACTGCGCACCACCACGTCGGGTCGGTATGCGGCGATCAGGCCTTCGAAGGCTGCGGGGTGGTCGCCCGGCGCCAGCAGAACCGGATGTCCGGCGAGTAGGGCTGCAAGGTAGACGACAAGAACATCGATCTCGTTGGCACCTGCGATCAACACCAGTCGGCGGGTGTTGCCCAGCCGGGCAGTTGCCCGATGGACTCGGTCGGCCAGGTCGCTGTAGGTGACGGTTTCCTGCTGGGTGATCAAGGCTGGGGCGTCACCGAAGTCTTCCAGATGGAGGACGAAACGCACGCGAGGATGTTCCTTGCGGAAGAACGGGCTGAGCACCGATAGAGTGTAAGGGCTGCCAAACCTGACAACCGAGGGCTTGAATTGGCCTTTACCACCACCTTATGGGGTTCGCCCCCCCACACACATGTCGCCGCGGTCGTGGGTGGATCCGATGCTGCAGTCGTGTCCGAGGTGTTGCGACGCGCGCACGTGGCGGGCGCACTGCTACAGCAGTCGGTTGCACGCCGGCCGGACGCCGTCACGCGCCCCTTGCTGTGATCAGGCAGCGGATGCTGTGCCCGCGTCGCAGGGTGCGGCATCGGCTGTGACGTCGAGGCCGGGAGCGAGGATGTCGAGCAGCATGCGAACCTGGCGTGTGGGTGCGACGACGTGGAAACGGCCGGGCCGGATGTGAACGGCATCGGCGAGCATCGAGGCGACCTCGGAGTACATGAAGGTCACCTCGGACAGATCGACGACGACGTGGTCGCCCGAGTGTGCGAGGTCGCCGAGAGTGGAGGCGAACTCCGCTCGGGCGGTCATGTCGAGATCTCCCTTCGCCCGCAGGACGCTGCAGCGACGGGAGGGCGAGTGGACGTCGAGACGGTAGCGCGGTGCTCGGGCGACCGTCTCTGCATCGACTCGTGAGAGTGCGCCGGTGTGGGTGACGATCCTGCGGGTGGTGCTCGTACGTGTGCTCATTGCGGTCTCCTGTCGGCGTGGATTTCGTGCCGTCCGGTGCGGGCTGGATCACGAGCAGACGGTCGGCCTGCTGGGGTCGTGGTGAGAACGTCGGGGTCCGGTGAGAACTCGCCTCGGGCTTGCACAGAGCCTGTCCGACGGATGTCGCTTCGCCACCATCCGTTCCATAACGGAACGATAACGAAACATCACGGTTCTGTAACGTAAGCGTTCTGAGCTGCGAAAATATCCTATTTTCCTGGCCCCGTCGGCCCGAGCGGACGATCGGTGGCCGGAGATGGGATGCTGGATCCATGAGCGCTGTTCCTGCCGACGCTGCCGCCGACGCGGAGACCGCGTTCGGCGGCCTCGTCGTGGAGACGGAGCTCGCCCCCATCCACCGGCTCGGCAGCGGCGCGCTGTCCGCCGTCGAACTGCAACTGCGTGGTCCGGAAGGATCATCGTTGCACGATGCGACCGCTCTGAGCGAGGCCGCCCGGGCGATGCATCAGAAGTCGGAACTGGACCGGATCAAGTGGCGCAGGGCCGGACGGCAAGCCGAGTCGGCGGTTCCGCATCTGGTGACCGTCGATCTCGATTCGCTCGACGAACTCGGCGCGCTCGGGGATCGAGGGGGCCCGACCACGGTCGCTCTCATCACCGAGCAGGCGCTGATCGCCGCCCCTGCCAGGACGCTGCGCACCATTGCGGCGGCGCGCACCGCCGGCATGCTCGTCGCGGTGGACGGTGTGGGAGCGCGTGCTCAGGCCCTCGCGCTGCTGCCGCTCGTCGAACCGGATGTGATCATCACGTCGCCGGCCCTGATCGCGCGTGCGGCCGACGCCTCGACGGCGAGGATTGCCCACGCCGTCGCCGCGTACATCGAATCCAGCAGCGCGGTCGTCATCGCGCAGGGCGTCGATTCGGAACTGCATCGCCGCCGCGCTCTGGGATTGGCCGCCGAATACGGAATGGGCGCGCTGTATCCGACAGTCGGATCGACCGGGGATGCCGCGCAAGCGGATTCGGATGTCGAACCGATATCGCTGCGTCCGCGACGGGCCGTTCCCGGCGGTCCCGAACTCACTCCCTTCGCTCTGGCGTCCGAAGGACGCAGACGCACAAGTAGTTTCAAGCGACTTCTGGTGTCGATGAGCAAGCTGCTCGAGACCAACGCGGTGGGAGCCGGACCGGAGACGATCGTGCTCGGCACCTTCCAGCGCGCCGAGCACTTCACCCCGACCTCCCGGGTTCGATGGGCGCAGCTCGCCGAGCAGGTCGCCTACACCGGGGTCTACGGCGTCGGAATCGATCCCTACGTCGACTCCGCGGTACACCACGCGCCGTTGGACCCGAACGATCCGATCGTCGACGAATGGAACGTCGTCGTCCTCGGTCCGCACTTCGCGTGCGTACTCGCCGCGCTCGACATGCACACCGACGCAGCGGATCTCGACCGCGAGTTCCGCTACGTGCTGTCCTACGACCGCGGCACCGTGATCCGGTGTGCCCACAGCATCCTGGCGCGTTTCGAGGGGTGACCCGAGGGAGAGCGGCTCAGGACGAGGGTGGGACCTCCAAGGGGACCGGTCGGGGACGGGACAGGGTCGCGCGCGCCGCGCGGGCGACGGCCTCCCGGTCGTAGGAGACGACGTACTCGAACTCCCGCTCGCCGCCGGCCGTTCGACGGTGCAGGTCGAGGGCAGAGAGCGCGCACGCGAACGACTCTCCCAGGAGGATGACGTTCCACTCGTCGACGAGGGGATCGTGCGGCTCGATCGGGACGAGGTCCGGGCCCGAGGTGCTCGTGCCGAACCCGACCGCGAAGACCGCGACGTGCGCGAGGGTGGCGGCCATCGACAGCCATCGTCTGCGTGCGGCCCCGGTGAAGTGGTCGTGGTGCTGGAAGGTGCCGAGGGCGATCGTGTCGGGTCCGGCCTCCCCGGCTCGCGCCTCGAGGTCGGCGCTCATGGACACGAGCAGACCCTTGCCGCTCCGCACGCGTTCCCGACCGGCAGACAGGATGCGGAAGGGCGCGGCGGTCGCGTCGTCGAGCGGCGCACTCCAGGTGGGTTCACGGAACAACCCTCCGCGCGGCGACGAAGGGCCGGCTTCACCCTCCGCAACGTGTAGTGCTGTACCGCAACCGAAATCGATACCGTGGGCGAGGGCCGCCTCGCGATGAAGGTCGGAGTCGACGCCCTCGGCGAGAACGACGGAGTTCGTGCGCTCGCAGTGGGCCCGCAACGACAGCAGGGTAGTGGCGGCCCGCAGGTCGGATGCGACGAGCGCCTCGGCCGGTACGACGACCACCTCCGGCTCGACCAGAGCCAGGACGACCGTGGCGCGGGACGCCGATTCCGCGATGCGTACCGCCACGGCGAATCCGCGTTCGCGCACAGCGGCGATCCGGTGCAGGACCGTCGGGGGATCGGCGAACACCTCGTGCTCGTCGAGCAGTGCGACGGCATCGCGTCCGGCCACCGGCCTGTGCGCGAGGTCGGTCAACGGCATCACAGCCGCGACGACCGTGCCGTCCACGAGGTCGTGGATCGTGCTCGCGTGCATGACGTGCCGCCTTCCCGCATCACGCGGCGGTCCGTCCGCCGAGCATCACGCCGGACGCGCGCAGGCTCGCAGGATCCGGGGCGTCGTCCGTTGCGGACATCCTGCCAGCCGCCACGTCGGTCACGTCGACGGGATCACCGCAGATACAGGCGGACCTTGTCGATCTCGTTGCGCAGCAGGTCGATCTCCTCGGCGGTGGGATCCTCGGTCAGCGTCAGCTCGTCGGAGACCTTCAGATCCCAGCCGGTGGCGGCGCGGACCTGGTCGACGGTGACACCGCGGTGGATGCTGGTCAGTTCGAGTTCGTCGAAGGAATCTTGCCGCGACAGCACGCCCAGACTGGTGAACACCTTCGTCACCCCGCGACCGCGGGGCATGATGCCGACGCCCGCCTCACGGGCGCGCACCGGGCTCGGGGTCGTGCAGAAGTCCAGTTCGGCGGGGAAGGCACTCGGATCGTGGCGTCGCATGATCACGAACACCTCGCCGGCGTTGGGCATGATCTCGACGGCTCCGCCGCCGCCGGGCAGGCGCACGGTGGGCTTGTCCCAGTCGCCGATGATGCTGGTGTTGAGGCTGCCGTCGCGGTCGATCTGCGCCGCCCCGAGGAACCCGACGTCGACGTTGCCGCCTTGGAGCACGTACCCGAACAGCGACGCCATGGACACCACGGATTCGGCGCCGGAGACCACGACGGAGTCGGCGATGCCCTCGGCCATCGCCTCGGGGTGCGCACCGCAGACCCCGGACTCGTAGATCAGCTCGACGTCGGGGTTCGACGTGCGGGCGGCGAGGTCGACGGCGAGGGTGGGCAGACCCACCCCGGCGAAGACCCGGGCCTTGCCGGCCAGGGCCCGCGCGGCGACGGAGACGATCAGTTCGGTGGTGGAGAAGGTTTCGGCGGTGGTCACTTTCGGCTCCCGTAGTCGACGGTCCCGGAGGGGCGCGGGGCAACCTCGAGGTCGGCCCAGTACTCCGCGCCCAGTTTCTCGAGGTATTCGGCGTGATCGGCGGTGGTGAGGACCCATTCCTTCAACCAGGTGCGCATTTGCTGGGGGTCCTTGCTGATCGCGGTCCAGCGGCGGTAGAACGCGCAGTCGCGGTCGTAGTAACCCTGCGCGTAGGAGGGGTGCGCTCCGCGCGGGCTCAGCACCACCGCGTCCACCGCGTGCGAGGGGACGAGGGTGCGGCTGGGATCGGAGCGGATCACGTCGTCGTCGACGATCTCCTCGACCACCACGATGGCCTTCTTCGCGGCGTAGACCGCTTCCTGCTGCACACCGGCGATGCCCCAGATCTGGACGTTGCCGGAGCGGTCGGCGCGCTGCGCGTGGATGATCGTCACGTCCGGGTTCAGCGGAGGCACGACGTAGACGCTGCCGCCGCTGAAGGGATCCTCGACGAGCCGGATGTTCGGGTTGATCTTCGGCAGGTCGCTGCCGGCATACGAGCGCAGCGGGAAGAAGGGCAGCCCGGCCGCGCCGGCCTGGTAGCGGCAGACCATGCCGTAGTGGCTGTACTCCTCGACCTCGAGTGCGACGGGGTCGTGGCTCTCGATGCGCCGGCGGATCTCGTACAGCGACCCGGCCGAGCCGCTGGCGAAAAACGAGGCGACGAGCTTCGACACGCAGTCGGCGGCGATGAGCTGATCGGAGATGATGTCGGGGGTCATGCGGCACAACGTCAGGTCGCGCCTGCCCTGCCGGATGATCTCGTGCGCCGCGGCGAACGGGATGAGGTGCGAGAAACCCTCGAGGGCAACGGTCATGCCGTCCTCGACATAGGTGGCGATCGCCTCGCGCAGGGTCATGAGTTTGTCCGGCATACCCGGTCGTCCTCCGTGTGGTCGGTAATTCGGTGTCGGATATCAGGCGCCCGCAGGCGCAATAATCGACGGGTGGAGATCCAGCAGGTGAAGGCGTTCCTGGCGGTGGCGGAGGAACTGCATTTCGGTCGCGCGGCGCAGCGGCTGCACATGGCCCAGCCGCCGCTCAGCCGCACGATCCGCAGGCTCGAGAAAGAACTCGGAGCCGAACTCTTCGAACGCAACACCCGCAGCGTGCGGTTGACGGAGAGCGGTCGCGCGCTCGTGGAGCCGGCCCGGAACATCCTCGACGCCTGCCGGCTCGCCGAGATGGCGGTGACCGCCGCGGGGTCGGGTCAGACCGGCAGGGTCCGTATCGGTTTCGCCGGTTCGTCCTCGCACTATCTCGTGGGCCGGTGGGCGAAGCTCGTGCGGCGCACTCATCCCGGTATCGAATTCGTGCTCGACAGTTCGGCGTACGCGAGCGAGGCGCTCAACAAGCTGGCCGCGGGCAAGCTCGACATCGGCATCGTGCGCCTGTTGTTCTTCCCACCGGGGATCGCGTCGCGCGTCGTGGCCCGAGAGAACCTCGTCGTGGCGCTGCCCAAGGAGCACCCGCTCGCCGACCGTGAGCAGGTCCGGCTCGAGGACCTCGCGCACGAGGCGTGGGTGATGCTGCCCGCCGAACCCGGATCGATGCTGCGCGAGCTGTTGCTCCGTATCGCCCACGACGTCGGATTCACGCCCAGAATCGTTCAGAGCGCCCCGGATTCGCTGTCGCTGATCGCCCTGGTCTCGGCCGGGGTGGGATGTTCGATGACGGTCTCGTCGGTCGCGGCGAACGTCATCAACCCCGAGGTCGTGTTCGTTCCTCTCGCAGATCATCCCGAGCCGCTCGACGTGCGGCTCGTGTGGCGGGAGGACGACGACAGTGCCGCGCTGCGGGAGGTTCTCCGCCTCTCCGAGGAAGCGCTGCCGACTCCGGATTGACCGGGGCGGGGGGGGGCGGGGGCGGCGCCCCCCCCCGGGGGGCCGGGGCGCCCAAGAGATGGGGCCGGACGAGTGGGGGGGGTGGGGGGGGGGGGGTAGGG
>NZ_LZMJ01000042.1:0-16704 GCF_001665495.1 Rhodococcus sp. 852002-51564_SCH6189132-a | reverse complement strand
GGGCGGACAGGCAGGGGGCGAGGGTGGCGGGCCCGGAAGGTCGTATCGGGCGCCCGAGGCAGCGAACCGACACCAGGCGGCGGACCGGGCCGGGCACGGACCGGTCCGGGCACGGCGAATGCGCGGCAAGCTCGAGTGCCGGGAGCGCGTCGTGCGGCGCGGTTCGCACGTCGCACGAGGCGGAGGGAACAACGCGCGCCGGACGGCACGGCGCACGACGCGATGCAGTGCGTGCGACGACGGCTCGAATCTGCGGATCAGGGACGTCACTCGACGGCATCGGGATTATCAGCGCCGAACCCCAGGTCACCGCCCATATCCAAATTGCCGATAATCTACATTATGTTAACTAGAGTGGAACCGGACCTCCTCCGGACAGGTGCGGCAGGGCGTCCGAGGCGTTCGGAGATCCCTGGTTCGCCCGAATCGATGCGATGGGCCCCACCTGTCACTCGGCCTCTGGCTCGAGTCCGGCCCACCTCCGGACTGCGACCGGCCTGCCGGCGCCCGTGCCGGATCGAGCCGCCGATCCGCTCGACGCGCGTTCGGCTGCTCATGCATCGGGTGCCATGCCGCAGCGACGCGCACACTGCACCGACCCACGGTTCACCGATGCGGCGTTGCGGCAGCACCGTGTGGTCGTCTCGCGTGCGCGTTGCGCGCCGCAGATCGCGCGGACGATGCGCATGTTGGTGGCGCGGGATCATCCCGTCCCCCGGGGTGCTGCGACCACCGATCGCCCCTTCTCGCCTCTTCCACATTTGATGGATAATCACCGTTATCCATGAATCGTGTTGGCTGCCAACGAATTTCACGCACACAGAGGTGAACGGTTCCATTGTGCCCCGCGCATGTCCCCTGCACAGCCGATCCGGTCCCGATCTCCTCGAACCTCGAGGGCGAGCCCGATCTCCGCACCGCATCCCACCGACACCAGCGCATGCCTTCCACCCCACTATGTGCCTGGGTCGGCACGATTCAGGGCCCCTTCTCCCCTGTCCGCCCGTCTCGTCAGCCGTGATGACGCCGGTACGCGGCCACCGCTCCCGGATGCAGCGGGACATCGGCCGTGACGATCAGCGACTGCCGGTCGAGGAACTGACTGCCGGTGGCCTGGGCCGGCACGAGTTCGGAGGCATGGTCGACGAGCAGATCCACCAGTGCGGCGGCGGCCTCGTTCGACACCGATGCCCCGGCGAGCAGCAGGTTGCCCAACCCGATAGTGGCGACGGCGTCCGGCTGCCCGTAGGTGCCGGGCTGGATGAGCACCGGTTCGTATCGCGGACCGAATCGGGCCCGCAGCGGTTCGAGGAGCACGGACAGATCGATCAGCCGCAACGGCACGCCCAGGTTCGCGAACGACGGGGTAGGAACACCACCCGCCCACAGCACCGCGTCGATCTCGCCGTCCACCAGCGCGCGACCGGCGTCGGCCATCGACAGGTGCACCCGGGTGACGGCTCCCGGCTCGGCGAGCCCGGCGACGGCGAGGATGCGTTCGCCGGTGAATTCGGCACCCGATCCGGGAGCGCCGAGGCTGATCCGTGCGCCCCGCAACTGGGCGATCTTCCGGATCGGTGAGTCCGCACGCACGGCCAACTGCATGTAGTTCTCGTAGACCCGTCCGATCGCCGTGAACCGCGCGCCCTCGTCGTGGGCACGCACCGCGACATCGGTGAGGGTCAACGCCAGCTCCGCATTCCCCGCCGTCAGCGCGGCGAGATTGGTGACCGACCCCGGGGTGCGTTCCGGCACTATCGCGATGGGCAGGCCCGCCCGGTCGGCGGCGGCCGCGGTGAGTTCGGCGAACTCCCAGAAGAACCCACCCTCCTCCCCTGCCGCCAGGATCAGTTCCTCACGCTCTCCGGTGCGCGTGCAGCCGGCGGCGGCTCCGCCCACCGCCAGCAGCGCGACGGACCGCAGGAGATCGCGGCGGGTGATCATGATGCCTCCGCGCGGGAGTCGGCGGGCAGGGTCAGGGTGACGGCCAGTCCGTGCGGGTCGGCGGCGGCGAGGTCGAGGGTGCCGCCGCCGGTCTCGACGAGCGCGACCGCGATGGACAGCCCGAGGCCGGTGCCGGGCCCGTCGGCTCCGGACCCGCGGAAGAACCGGGAGGTGAGGGCGCCGAGCTCATTGGGTGCGACTCCGGCGCCGTCGTCCTCGACGCGGATCCGGATGGTCCCGTCGTGGTGTCGGGTGGTGATGCGGACCCCGGTGGCCGCGCGGGCGTACTTGCTCGCGTTGCTGAGCAGCACATCGAGCACCTGAGCGAGATGGTCGGCGGAGAAGCCGGCCTGCAGGCGCTGCCCGGACGGTTCGTCCACGCTGACGGTCATACCGGCCTCGGCCAGGGCCTCGGACCAGGCATCCGCGCGGTCGGCGACGACGGCGCCGACATCGCACCCGTCGTGCCCGTCCGTCTCGGTGATATCGGTAGGTGATTCGGCGGTGGCGAGGGCGAGCAGGCCGTCGAGGATGCCGCCGAGCCGGTCGACTTCGACGGCCGTGCGCCGATAGGTCTCCACGCCGGTGGCGCCGACGTGCGGTTCGAGGGAGTCGAGTCGGATGTGCAGGGCGGCGAGCGGGTTCCGGAGTTGGTGCGCGGTGTCGGCGATGAGCTGTCTCTGGGCGCGGGTGGACGTGCGGACCGCCTCGGACATGGTGTCGAAGGCCTGCGTGAGTTCCCGGACCTCCGGGGGGCCGTGATGCCGGACCGAGGTGGTGGTGTCCCCGGTCCGGGAGCGTGGATGCAGCGCCGGGACGCTGTCGGTGAGCGCCGCGACCCGCGCGGTGAGCGCGGTGAGCGGGCGGACCGTCCACCGTGACAGGGCGGTCGCGAGGATGGTGACGAGCACGAGCGCCGCCGCTGCGCCGGTGACGATGAGCAGCCACGAGGTGCGGATGTCGTGGCGGGCGGCGTCGGTGGACACGTCGACGACGACGGCTCCTTCGACCTGGGCGCCGGTACCCACCGGCACGGCGAGCAGTACCCGGTGCGGGGACCACGGGGTCAGCGGACCGCCGATGCCCTGTTTCTGGTTGCGCAGACCGGCGGTGATCGCCTCCGGCACACCGGGGTCGGTCGGGGTCAGGCCCGCGCTCGCGCGGGGTGCGCCGCGCGCGTCGACGATGAGCACGCCCTCGTCGTAGAGCCGGTGGTAGCGGGTGACCTCCTCGTCGAGCAGGGCGGTGCTGCCGGGGGCGCGCGTCTGGACGGCGAGGGTGGCGAAGTGGTGGGCGTCGGCTTCCCGGTTCGCTCCCAGGACGGCGGTGCGGCCGGCGCTGGTGGCGAGGGCGAGCGGGACGGCGAAGGCGACGACGGCGACGGTCGCGAAGACGAGCAGCACCGCCAGGACGCGTCGCTGCATGTCAGCCGCCCCACCGGTAGCCGTAGCCGCGGATGGTGGAGATGAGTCCGGGGCGGGCGAGTTTGGCGCGCAGCCCGGTCATGTGCACGTCGAGCGACCGGGAGATCGCCACATAGGCGTCGCCCCACACGGCGTCCATGAGTTGTTGGCGGCTGACCGCGGCGCCGGGGCGGGCGACGAGGACGGCGAGCAGGTCGAATTCCTTCGGGGTGAGGGTGACCGGTTCGCCGCCCACCTCGACTTCGCGGGCGTCGAGGTCGACGACGACGTCGCCGGCGCAGACGATGCGGGAGGACTCGGACAGCGCGCGGCGCCGTTGGGTGACGACGTCCACGCGGGCGAGCAGTTCGGCCAGGCGGGCCGGTTTGACGAGGTAGTCGTCGTCGCCGCCGCGCAGGCCGCGTACCACCGAGCGTTCGTCGCCGCGCGCGGTGAGGATCACGACGGGGACGTCGTTGACGGCCCGCAGTTGCCGGAGCACCTGCAGGCCGTCGGCGTCGGGCAGGCCGAGGTCGAGGATGACGACGTCGAGGTCGCGGTGTCCGAGGAGCAGGTCGGCGCCGCGCCGCATGCGGATCGGCCGGTGGCCGTGGGAGGTGAGGGCTTCGACGAGGGCGTCGCCGACGCCGTCGTCGTCCTCGACCACCGCGATCTGCACGTGGGTCCCTTTCGGTCAGTGTCGCGAGGTGGCCAGGTCGGCGTGCTCGTCGGGGGTGTCGGTGTGGGTGCTCGTGCGGTCGGTGCTCGTGCGGTCCAGGGGTGAGCCGTCGGAGGTCTCCCGCATGAAGAAGTACACGACGAGCGAGACGGCGATGCAGCCGGTCACGTAGTAGAAGAATAGCGATTCGTGGCCGGCGCGCTTGAGCGCGAGTGCGACGGTTTCGACGGTGCCGCCGAAGATCGCCAGGGTCAGCGCGTAGGGCAGGCCGACGCCGAGCGCGCGGACCTTGGTGGGGAACAGTTCGGTCTTCACGATGGCGTTGACCGAGGTGTAGCCGGTGACGACGGTCAGGCCGAGCATCATCAACCCGAACGCGATCAGCGGGTTCGTGGTGCTGCCGAGGATCGTCATCAACGGGACGGTGAGCACGGTGCCGCCGACCCCGAAGAAGATGAGCAGTTTGCGGCGGCCGATGCGGTCCGACAGGGCCCCGCCGATGGGTTGCAGGACGATGAACACCAGCAGGGCGGCGAAGTTGATCCAGGCGACGGTGTCCTTGGAGATGCCGGAGGTGTTGATCATGTATTTCTGCATGTAGGTGGTGTAGGTGTAGAACGCCACGCAGCCGCCGAGGGTCAGCGCGCACACCAGTAGGCATTCGCGGGGGTACTGCAGCAGCATCCGGATGCCGCCCTGCTCGGGCGTGCTCTCCGGCCGGTCGGTGGCGCTCTTGGCCGCGACTTCCTCGGTGAACGCTTCGGATTCGTCCATGGTGCGGCGCAGCCACATCACGGCGACGGCGGCGACGGCGCCGATGACGAACGGGATGCGCCAGCCCCACGCCTGCATGGCCTCGGCGGAGAGGGTGAGCTGCAGGACGATCTGGACGCCGAGGGCGATGAGCTGTCCGGCGACGAGGGTGACGTACTGGAAGCTCGAGTAGAACCCGCGGCGTCCGGGTGAGGCGACCTCGGCGAGATAGGTGGCGCTGGTGGCGTATTCACCACCGACGGACAGTCCCTGCATCATGCGGGCGAGGACGAGAAGAAGGGGTGCGGCGAGTCCGATGGTCGCGTAGTCCGGGGTGACGGCGATGATGAGGGAGCCGACGGCCATGACGGTGACCGACAGGGTCAGCGCCGAGCGCCGTCCGCGCCGGTCGGCGTAGCGGCCCATGATCCAGCCGCCGATCGGTCGCATGAGGAATCCCACGGCGAAGATCGCTGCGGTGGACAGCAGTTGGGCGGTGGGGTCGCCTTCGGGGAAGAATTCCTTCGCGAAGTAGACGCTGAACGCGGCGTAGACGTACCAGTCGTACCACTCGATCAGGTTGCCGACCGAGCCTTTCAACACGTTGCCGATGACTCGGCGTTCGCCCGTCGAGGTGGTGCTCACCCGGGACTCCTTTCGCTGCGTGGATCTGTGCGATCCCCACAGTGGTTCGGGTCACAGTGGTTGCGGAAGGGTCTGTGGCGGTTCCTAACACTCCCTTAGGAATGTGGTCGGGACGGGTGGGATCGGCGTGGCGCGCGGGGTGCCGCTCCCCCGCTGTGCCGGTCGGAGGTTCTACGGTGGTCGACGTGACGATCCCCGCATCGAGTTATCTGTTCCAGGCCCGGACGTTCGTGAGCGGTTCCCGTAAGTGGCGGTTCGAGGCGGCGTTGGCGACGGCGCGGGTCTGCGAGCGGTTCGAGCGGCCGTACCCGAAGTCGGTGCGGACGCTGGCGCACACCGCGTACGACATGTTGCGGATGGATGCGCCGGAGGTCGCTGCCGAGTTCGGGCCGCCGTCGTTCTGACCCCGGGCGCTCACGCGACCCGGGTGCCCGGTGTCTTCGGTGGCCGGTACTGTGCAGCACAACTCGATCACGATGTCTGCGGGGCGAGGAGGGGGCCGATGAACCCTGCGATATGGCTGACACCCGGGCAGTTGGCGGACCGTTCCGGGGTGGCGGTCTCGGCGCTGCACTACTACGAGTCGCGTGGTCTGATCACCAGTCGCCGCACCTCGGGCAATCAGCGGCGTTATCGTCGCGACACGCTGCGCAAGGTGGCGTTCATCAAGGTCGCGCAGGGTGTGGGGGTGTCCCTGGAGGAGATCAAGGATGCGTTCGATTCGTTGCCGGACAGTCGTGTGCCGACGACGGAGGACTGGGCGCGGCTGTCGCGGGCGTGGCACGACCGGCTGACCCGCCGCATCGAGGATCTCACCGCGTTGCGCGACAGTTTCACCGATTGCATCGGCTGCGGTTGTCTGAGTTTGGCGTCGTGTCCGCTCGCGAATCCCGGTGACGTGCTCGGGCAGCAGGGTCCGGGTCCGCGTCGGCTACCGGTGCACGACGACGATCCGCCGGTGGAGGCGGCGCCGCGCGCGGAGTCGTCCGGCTGAGGTCATGCGGTCAGGTGCGCGCGGCTTCGATCTGCTGCACGAACCGGGCGGTGGCGTCGGCGACGTCGCGGGGATGGGAACGCGGCGACCAGTGCCCGGCGTCGAGCGGGTGGATGCGCAGGTCGGTGACCCAGCGGGAGGTGTCCTCGTAGCCCACGGGGCGTACGGCTCGGTCGCGCAGGTTCTGGATCAGCTGGACCGGGACGTCGGTGCGCCGCTCGCGGGGTCGGGCGAGACGCGCGCGGATGTTCGCCCGGTACAGGGACAGTCCGTGCACCATGTCATCGGCGAGGGTGGGGGCGACCGGTGCGATCGCGGCGGGATCGATGCGGTCGAAGAACCCGACGAAGGCCGGCCAGTGGCGGGCGAGCGGGCCGCGCAGCACCGGATTCGGCAGACCGGGGATCTGGAAGGCGAGGGTGTAGGCGGAGGCGAGAGCCTGTTCGGCGGGGCCGAGTGGGCGTTTCTGTCGGAGACGACGGCGCATCCACAGGCCGAGATGGTCGAGGTTGGGGCCGGAGATCGAGGTGTAGGAGGCGATGCGCTCGCCGGCGTCGGGTTCGCACACCGCTTCCCAGCACAGCACCGCGCCCCAATCGTGGCCGAGCAGGTGGACCGGGTCGTTCGGGGCGAGGGCGTCGATGACGGCGTGCAGGTCGGCGGCGAGGTGCTCGAGCCGGTAGTGCGCCACCGCGCGGGGCACGGTGGAGGCGCCGGCGCCGCGGTTGTCGTAGCGCAGGATGCGGAAGTCGTCGGCGAGCAGGGGTACGACGCGGTCCCACAGGGCGTGGGTGTCGGGCCAGCCGTGGACGAGGACGAGCGTCGGGCCGTGCGGGTTGCCTTCTTCGACGACGTGGAGTCGGATAGGCCCGTTGGGGACGGTGTGGGTGGTCATGGTTGTCCTGTGGTCATGGTTGTCCGGGCGTCTCGGGGGCCGGGGGGTGGTCGCCGGTGGGGCGGGTGAAGAGCGTGCGGCGGCGCAGGCTGCTGGCGATGGCGAAGAGGGATTCGGAGACGGAGGTGGGCCGACCGTGGCGGCGCTGGACGAGATGTCCGAGGGCGGACAGCAGTCCGGCGCCGAGGGGGACGGCGAGGACGAACAGGATCCGATGTCGGAGTGGGCTGCCGCGCAGCATCGACATGGGAGGCCTCCTTCGATACCGGCCACTGTATTTGTGACCAACGGTAACACTATTTCCGGTGATGGGAACCACTCCTGATGTTTCGCGACGGTCCCGCGCGTGCATCCCTCCCGAAGGCGACAAGGGACGGGACAGCGCATGAGAGTTCTCGTGATCGGTGCCTCCGGCTACGTCGGCAGCCGGGTCGTCCCCGCCTTCCTCGCTATCGGCTGCACCGTGCGCGCCGCCGCTCGGAACCCGACGGCCTTGCGACGCTTCTGGTGGCACGACCAGGTCGAGACCGCGCGAGTGGACGTCACCGCCGCGCACACTCTCCCACCGGCGTTCGACGATGTCGACGTCGTGGTCTATCTCGTGCACGGGATGCGCTCGGCGCACTTCCGGGACCTCGACCTGGCAGCGGCCCGCACCGTCCGGCACGCGGTCGATGCCTCTCCGGTGACGCGTGTCGTCTACGTCTCCGGGTTCGTCCCCGAGTGTGCGCCGGACGCGCTGTCCGAGCATCTGCTCTCGCGCTGGGAGGTCGAGCAGGAACTGTCCCGCTCCCGCCGCACGGTGATCACGCTGCGAGCCGGGATGGTGCTCGGCTCCGGGTCGACGAGCTTCGAGGTGCTCGGCCAACTCGCGGGGCGCCTACCCGTCACCGTGGTACCGGATTGGATGGAGTCGCGGGTCGAGCCGATCGCGGTCGTCGACCTGGTCGCCGCGGTGCTCGGGGCGGCCGTCGCGGACACTCCCACGGACTCGTTCGATGTGGGCTGCGGGCAGTCGCTGCGTTATCCCGAGTTGCTCCGCCTCTACGGGCAGGTCACCGGCATGCCGCGCGCCCAGGTCACCGTCGCCGGATTGCCGGGCGCGGTGATCCGCCGGTTCGGCTCGTGGCTGACGGAGGTGCCGTCGGGAACCGTGGCGGCGTTGATGGAGAGCCTGCGGCACGACATGACGGCCCGCGATCGTCGGTGGATCGGCCGCCTGGTCCCGGCCGCTCATCGGCCGGTGGGGGTCGCGCGGGCGGTGCAACGCGCGGTGCTGCCGGTCGATACGAGTGCGCCGTACGCGCAGCGGGACCCGATGGGTGCGCTGCCCGGAGACCCGGAGTGGGCGGTCGCCGCCGCGGAGGCGCGCCGATACTCCGCCGTGGGTATCCCCCCACGCCGCCGTCCGTCGGTGTAGCTTCACGACATGCCCCGTCCGGATCCGTCGTCCCCGAACGATTCCCGCAGGCGGCACGAGGACCACGAACCGCACACCGCCGGATTGGCGAGCAAACTCAACTGGCTGCGGGCGGGTGTGCTCGGCGCGAACGACGGCATCGTCTCGACCGCGGGACTGGTCGTCGGTGTCGCGGCCGCGACGGCGAACGAGTCGGCGATCCTCACCGCCGGTGCGGCCGGGCTGGCCGCGGGGGCGGTGTCGATGGCGCTGGGCGAGTACGTGTCGGTGAGCGCCCAACGCGACACCGAGCGTGCGGCGCTGTACACGGAAGGTCGTGAGCTCGCCGCCATGCCGGAGGCCGAACTCGACGAACTCGCCGCCCTGCTCGAGGGCAAGGGATTGTCGGCGGTCACGGCGCGTGCCGCGGCGGAGGAGTTGACGGCGCGGGATCCGCTTGCCGCGCATGCCGAGGTGGAGTTGGGGATCGATCCGACCGAACTCGCGAATCCGTGGGTGGCGGCGTTGTCGTCGGCCGTGTCGTTCACCCTGGGCGCGCTGGTGCCGCTGCTGATGGTGGTGTCAGTGCCCGACACGGCGCGGATCCCGGTGACGTTCGTGGCGGTGTTGTGTGCGCTGGCGGCGACGGGATCGATCAGTGCGTGGCTCGGCCGGGCCCGGCGGGGCCGGGCGGTGATGCGGGTGGTGTTCGGTGGTGCGCTCGCGATGGTGGTGACCTACGGGGTCGGCCAGTTGTTCGACACCGTCGTGTAACGGGGCGCAAGCGCGGCGTCCCCGCTCCGCGGGCCGTGCCGGTCCGCGAGGCGGGGTGTACCGAGCGGTGCGTCAGTCGACCGGGCCGAGCGCGGGAGCGGTCACGAAGCTCAGCGCGTCGTTGCCGGCGAGATGGTTGTCGATGATGCGCTCGATGGCCTGCCGCCATTCCTCCCGCACCGTCCCGGCGTCGTCGCCGGCATCGAGTCTCTGCAGGATGTTGTGCTGCGCAACGTGATAGGCCATGGGCGTGTCGATGTCGAAGGTCGGTAATGCCATGGCCCAGCACCCTACGTCCGAACCACCTGTGGCCCAAACCTCCGGTTCCGGCCGTGCACAACGGCCGGAACCGAACCCACCCCCGATCCATACCATCGGATAATCGACTATCCGATGGTATGTTCCGGGGATGGCATCGGTTGACGTCGCGCCCGGCTGGCCCGCGGTCACCTACGAACAGCACCCGTGGGTGAGCAGCGATGCCTACGGCTCGCGGCGGGAGAAACGCCTGACCACCGGCCCCTACCGCGCCGCGGTCCCCCCGTTCATCGCCCACCGGCCCCTCCCGCTCGACGGCGAACTGCAGGCCCTCACCGAGGAAGCCGCGACGGAACTGACCCGCTTCGATGTCGAGGTCGGGCACATCACCGCCCCGTTCGCCTCCATCCTGCTGCGCACCGAGAGCGCGTCGAGTTCGGAGATCGAGAACCTCTCCAGCGGGGCGCGGCAGATCGCGCTCGCCGAACTCGGCGAACACGCCTCCCGCAACGCTCGCCTGATCGTCGGCAACGTGCGGGCGATGCGCGCGGCGCTCGAGCTGTCCGATGCGATCGACGCCGCCGCGATCCTGCGGATGCACCACGCGCTGCTCGAGTACGACGATCCGACCATCGCGGGACGGTGGCGCACCCAGCAGGTGTGGATCGGCGGGGGCAGCCTGGGCCCGCACACCGCACAGTTCGTGCCCCCGCACCACGCGCGGGTGCCCGAGCTGATCGACGACCTGGTGGCCTTCGCCCACCGGGTGGATCTGCCGGTGGTCGCGCAGATCGCGGTCGCGCACGCCCAGTTCGAGACCATCCACCCGTTCCCGGACGGCAACGGCCGGGTGGGCCGCGCGCTGATCCAGGCGATGTTGCGCGGCGGGCAGCTCACCCGCAGTGTCGCCGTGCCGGTCTCGGCGGGCCTCTTGCACAACACCGGGGAGTACTTCGATGCGCTCGGCGCCTACCGCGCCGGGGACATCGGGCCGATCGTGCACTCGATCGTCGACGCGTCGTTCGCGGCGGTCGCCAACGGCCGCACGCTCGTCGCCGATCTCGAGGCGGTACGCGAGCTGTGGCGGTCCCGGGTGACGGCGCGGCGGGATTCGGCAGTGCACCGGCTCTCGGACGTACTGCTGCGCCAGCCGGTGATCGACAACCGGTCGGCCGCCGCGGCCTTGTCGGTGACCGGCGCCAACGCGCAGATCGCCATCGATCGGCTGGTGGACGCGGGGATCCTCACGCAGATCACCGAGGGGCGCCGCAATCGCATCTGGCAGGCCAAGGATGTGGTGCGGGTGCTCGACGAGTTCGCCGCGCGCGCCAAGCGGCGCCGCGACTGACCTCCTCGGTATCGATCGCCCCGGCGACGGTCGGTTCGGGGTCGATCAGCCCGGGATGTCGCGCGGGTCGTGACCGTAGGTGTTGCGTTCGCCGATCGTCCCGTCGAGGTTGTGGACGAGGTGTTCGACCTTGCGGCGGCGCGCCTCCTCGCGGCCGGCGGCGACGGCCTCCTCGCGGGTGGGATAGGTGCCGAGCAGGTCGCTCGAGCCCTCGATGCGGTTGTGCCAGGATCCGTCCTGGTGGAACGTCTCGACATCGCCTGCGGGCATGGGGTGCTCCTCTCCACGAACGGTCGGTTGTCCATCGCGTACCCGGCGCCGGTCTCCCCGAATCCGGACGCGGTCCCTGCTGTCCCGTCGGTCCCTGCTGTCACACTGGACTCGCACATCTGTACGAGCGGATCTTCACGGGAGGGGCATCGTGGTGGGCAGCGCGACCGAGCCGGGATTGTCGGACTGGATCGGGTCGTATCTGGAGACCTTGCAGACCGCGAAACGGTCTCCGCACACCATCAAGGCCTACCGGCTCGACCTGCACGCGGTGCGCGCGCATCTCGCGGCGACTGCCGCCGTGCCGGAGGACGCGTTGACACTCGGGGACGTGACGGTACGCGGGCTGCGGTCGGCATTCGCGGCGTTCGCCGCCGAACGGCAACCGGCGTCGGTGCGCCGCGCCTGGTCGGTGTGGAACAACTTCTGCAACTTCCTCGTCTCCGAAGGGGTGTCGGAAGGCAACCCGATGGCCTCGATCGCGCAGCCCAAGAAACCACAGCACACCCCGAAAGCGTTCTCCCCCACCGCGATCAACCAACTCGTCGACACCGTCACGATGGAGGCGCAACGCCCCGCGGAGTCGGCGCGGGACTGGCCGCAACGCGATCTCGCGCTCATCGCGACCCTGCTGCTCACCGGGATCCGCTCCGACGAGTTGATCCGGCTCGATGTGGGCAGCATCCTCGGTGGCTGCCGGGCACCGGTGCTGCGGGTGCTCGGCAAGGGCGCGATCGAACGGGAGATCCCCCTCGAAGACAGCTGGACGGCGATCGTCACCGCCTATCTCGAGGAACGCTACGCCCGCTTCCCCGCCGCGCGGCGCCGCACCCGCGACCGCGACGAGTTGCCCGTGTGGGAGCGGCACGACCCGGCCGACCCGCTGTTC
Organism: Rhodococcus sp. 852002-51564_SCH6189132-a; assembly: GCF_001665495.1. Classification (NCBI taxonomy): domain Bacteria; kingdom Bacillati; phylum Actinomycetota; class Actinomycetes; order Mycobacteriales; family Nocardiaceae; genus Rhodococcus; species Rhodococcus sp. 852002-51564_SCH6189132-a. The sequence continues at coordinate 4,453 of NZ_LZMJ01000042.1, read as the reverse complement.
GTCGGCGCGGACGGCAAACGCATCACCCGCGGCACCCTGCAGTACCGGGTGCGGCGCATCTACCGCCGCGCGGGTATCGAGTCCGAACGCAAACGCGGTGCGCTCGCCCACGCGCTGCGGCACACCTTCGCGACGAGCCTGGCCGACAGCGGCGCAACGATGGTCGAGTTGCAGCAGCTGCTCGGGCACCGGTCGTTGCAGACCGTGCAGGTGTACACCTCGGCGACCAACGATGCGGTGCGGCACGCCGCCCGGCACAACCCCGTCTACGGGCTGCTCGGGTCGCTCGGCGACGGGCCGGGCTAGCTCGTCGGTTGCGCTGTGGGCGGGCGCGGCAACTGCAAGACTGGGGACAAGATCCATCCGGCAACGTGAAGGAGCATTCATGAGCGTCGAGCAGACCGAACCCCGCCGTCATCGTGTGGTCGTGATCGGATCCGGTTTCGGTGGGCTGTTCGGGACCCAGGCCCTGGCTCGTGCCGATGTGGACGTCACGCTCGTGGCGCGCACCACCCATCACTTGTTCCAGCCGTTGCTGTACCAGGTGGCCACGGGCATCCTGTCGGTCGGCGACATCGCCCCCGCGACCCGCATGGTGCTGCGCAAACAGAAGAACGCGCAGGTGCTGCTCGGGGACGTCGAGAGGATCGACCTGGAGAACCGGACGGTGACCTCCCGGTTCCTCGAGCGCTACACCACCACGCCCTTCGACAGTCTCATCGTCGCCGCCGGCGCCGGCCAGTCCTACTTCGGCAACGACCAGTTCGCCGAGTTCGCGCCGGGCATGAAGACCATCGACGACGCCCTCGAGCTGCGCGGCCGGATCCTCGGGGCGTTCGAGCAGGCCGAACTGTCCCACGATCACGACGAACGCGCCCGGTTGCTGACCTTCGTGGTGGTCGGTGCCGGTCCGACCGGGGTGGAGCTGGCCGGGCAGATCGCCGAGCTCTCACGCCGCACCCTCAAGGGCACCTTCCGCAACATCGATCCGACCGAGGCGCGGGTGGTGCTGCTCGACGGCGCCTCCGATGTGCTGCCGGTCTACGGCGGCAAACTCAGCCGCAAGGCCCGCAACACCCTCGAGCGGCTCGGGGTGGAGATCCAGCTCGGCGCGATGGTCACCGATGTCGACGCCGACGGTCTCGTCGTCAAGGAGAAGGACGGTTCGCAGCGGCGCATCGAGTCGCAGTGCAAGGTGTGGTCGGCGGGCGTGTCGGCCAGTCCGCTCGGCAAGCAGCTCGCCGAGCAGTCCGGGGCGCAGGTCGACCGGGCGGGGCGGGTGGAGGTGCTGCCGGATCTGACATTGCCGGGGCATCCGAACGTGTTCGTCATCGGCGACATGATGTCGCTGAACAAGCTGCCCGGTCTGGCGCAGGTGGCGATGCAGGGCGGCAAGTACGCGGCCCGGCAGATCATCGCCTCCCTCGACGGCGCCGACCCGACCCATCGGGAACCGTTCAAGTATTTCGACAAGGGCAGCATGGCGACCATCTCGCGGTTCAGTGCGGTCGCGAAGGTCGGCAAACTCGAGATCAGCGGGTTCCTCGGCTGGGTGGCGTGGTTGTTCATCCACCTGCTGTATCTGGTGGGGTTCTCGTCGAAGCTGTCGACGCTGTTGTCGTGGGCGCAGGCGTTCTTCTCCACCGGCCGCAACGAGATGGCCGCGACCGAGCAGCAGGTGTTCGCGCGGATCGCGCTCGAGCACATGCGCGCGGACGAACCCGACGGCGACTCGCAGAACGGCGAGAGCGCGACGAAGGGCGGGGACCGCTCCGCACAGGCGCCGGCCGGGCAGGGCCGCGGCGGGACGCAGGCTGCGGGCTGACCGTCGGCGCTCCGGCCGGGCGCGGTGTCCCGGCCGGAGCCGCCCGGCTACAGGGTCAGTGCCCGATGCGGTCCGCGTTCGTGATGTTCGCCAGGCGCACCTGTCCCTGCGCGACGAGACGGTCCTGCTCGTCGACGATCTCCACCCGCCACACCTGCTGGGTGCGGCCGCGGTGGACCGGGGTGCCGGTCGCGGTGAGGACCCCTTCGCGGGTGGCGCGGAGGAAGTCGGTGTTGTTGTTGACCCCGACGACGTTGCCCTTGTCCCCCAACCAGTTGGCGCCGGCGACGCTGGCGACGGTCTCGATCACCGCGCAGTACACCCCGCCGTGCACGATGCCGTAGGGCTGGTGCTGCGTGGGGGTGATCGTCCACCGGGCTCGCGCGAGATCGGGTCCGAGTTCGACGAACTCGAGGCCGAGGGCAGTGTTGAAGCCGGTGTCGTTGACGGCGTTGATCGCCTGCACGTCGTGCTGGGCCGGGGCGGAGGTGGACTGGTCGCTCATACGGGCTTCCCTTGTTCGTGCGTGGTCTCGACCGGCCGCCGGGACAGGTGGCCGTCGAACGATGGTAGGACATGGCGGTTTTCGGCCGGCCCACCTCCGACCGTGGCAAGCGGGGTGGTCACTGCAGGGTCACCAGCAGCGCGTAGGCGACGATCGAGTAGCCGTCGGGGATCGGCCCGAACCGGTGCACGGTCCGCGGACCCTCGTACTCGACGCCGTACCAACCCGCGTCCGCGGTCGGAATCCTCCTGGTTCGTTGGATCACCGGATGCCGTTCGGCGACCCGGGCGCGCCCGTGCGGTCGGATGCGGTACAGCATCCACAGATAGCGGTCCCACACCAGATGCCCCGTGAGCACGACGTCGCCGAGGGTGTCGAGCTGCGGTGGCAGCACGGTGGTGAAGCCGTGACCGAGATGGGCGAGCAGCTCGACCCGATCGTCGACGGTGACCTGCTCGACCCGGGCGGGCACGTGCCGCGCGAGTTCGCGGATGCAGTCGCTCGCGCCCGGTGTGATCCAGGAGGTGGTCGGTTCACACACCTGGCCGGGAGCAGGCGGGTCGGGCCACGGTTCGAGGTCTTCGATCATCCACAGGGTGGTCATCTCTCGGTGCTTCCCAGGACACGGTCGAGAAGATGCTCGACGAGGTCGAGCGGCGTCCGTGAGGTCGAGTATCCCTGCAGCATGCCCTGCGCCAGTCCCCCCGCTGCCATGACGACGAGATCGGCGCCCGCTTCCGGATCACCGGCGTCCTCGCCGGTGCGTGTCCGCCGGAGTTGGTCGGCGACGATGGTCGCCAGGGCGCGGCGCCGCGAAGGTGTCCTCGGCGGTGATGCCCCCGCCGGTGATCGCGGACCATCCGAACGCGCCGAGCACCAGGGTCTCCTCGCGTCGTTGCTCGTCGAGGGGCAGCAGTTCCGTCAGGACCGCGCGGATCGCCTCACGGGGGGGTGGCGTCGGGGCCGAGTTCGCTCCGGCGTCGTGTGAATCGGGCACCGGCGTCGTCCATGACCGAATTGCCGTGCACGCCGGGCGCGGGGTGCTCCGGACACACGACGGCGGGCCCCACATGGATGTGAGGCCCGCCGCGGGAAGGGACCGGGAGTCACTGCAGCCCTCAGGACTCCGCTGCGGTCCGGCAGTCGGAACGGATTCGATTATAGGGAAGGCTGCCCTAATCCGGCAAGGCCTCGGACGGGATATCCGGCGGCGACGAAGGCGTCGAGCAACGCCTGACCGCGGCGCGCGGCGGTACGGCGGGAGGCACCACCGAGCACGGGTAGCTGGGCGGCGCCGGTGACGACGGTGCGCCCGACGATCGCCCAGAAGCGGTTCCGGTCGAGCGGGACGAGGGACCGCAGCGCGAGATGGACGGCATCGAGAGCGGTCGCGGCGCGGTGCGCGGTCCACACCGCCATCGCCTGCTCGCACGGCAGCACCACCACGTCGCGTTCCCCGACGGCGCGGTCCTCGGGCAGCACCCGCAGGGTGTCGTCGGCGAGACCGGCCCAGTCGATGCAGCCGTCGCTGTCCTGGTGCAGCCACAGATTGTCCAGACCCGGATCCCAGACGCGGCCCTCGAGGGCGTAGGGGGCGAGGACGCGGCCGACCACGGCGTGGATGAGGGCGCCGGCGACCTGCTCGACGGCGATGCGCGGGTCCTCGGTGTCGAGCAGGGCACGGTCGTAGAGCGCCTCGATGCGCTGCTGGCGTTCACCGCCGCCGAGGAACCACCAGCGGCGGCGGGGTTCTTCGTCGATACAGGCCACCGCATACACGCGCGGGGCTCCCGCAGCGAGTGCGCGCAGCCGAGCGCGCGTGTCCTCGAACGGGCGGACGGGTGCCGCCGTGGGCGGCAGCAGCAGCGTCGTCATCCGACACCTCCTGATCGACGGTGAATCTTGATTAGGTAAGCCTAACCATTGCATCCGGGGGTGGTGTGCGCAACCCCATCCCCTACTCCCGTCGGCACATAGGATTCCGTAACCTAACTCCGAAGGCCTTCGCGTTCCCCACGATCCGCGACGACCCGAACCGCACCACCGCCTTCCCGAGGAGCAGGGGGATGGCGAGGAGCGCGAGGTCGCACAGGACGGCGGCGATCCGGCGTCCCGGGCGGGGC
>NZ_LZMJ01000041.1:0-523 GCF_001665495.1 Rhodococcus sp. 852002-51564_SCH6189132-a | reverse complement strand
ATCGGCAACGCATCGAGCAGTTGGGGACCGAGCAGTACCCCGGCAAGCAGACCGAGTAGGGGTTCGGACAACGGCAGGCGTCGCATCGTCGAGGAAATCGCTGCCACGACCACGCCGAGCGCGCCGACCACGGCGAGAACGACATCGATGTGCATGACCGTCGCATTCCCGGATCGACCTCTGGCAATCCTGCACGGCTCAACGAGCGGGCTCGTGCGCGGATCGCGGACCCAGATCGGGACGGTCAGTAGTCGTAGTCACCGCCGGTGGCGCCGGAGTGATGTCCCAGCCGTCGCAGATGAGTGCGCCGGCTCAGGCGGATCACAGGCCGGGCGAGAAAATCGAGCGAGCCGAGCAAGAACAGCCAGGTGCCGGCGGTCTGGGTGGAGTCGAAGAAGAACAACACGCTGCCGACGGTGAAGAACACCGCGATCAGGACGTCGTTGACGATCGAGGCTGTCTCGTACCGGTTGTCGATCACGACCTGCTCCCGGCCGACGGACAGTCGCAGCGACGGATCTGT